>JAJFGM010000632.1 GCA_021776145.1 Kiloniellaceae bacterium
CCGGGGCTGGCGGTTCAGACCCGGCCGACTTCACCGAGTTCAACGGCGAGCTGTTTTTCTCGGCCACCGACGGCAGCTTCGGGGTCGAACTTTGGAAGGTGACGGCGGGCGGCAGTGTCGTGCGGGTGGCCGACATCGATAGCGGGCCCGACAGTTCCTTTCCGGCCGGCTTCACCGCGTTCAACGGCGAGCTCTTTTTCGCCGCCTTCGACGGCACCAGGGGAACCGAGCTCTGGAAGATGACGGCGGGCGGCAGCGTCGTGCGCGTGGCCGACATTAACCCCGGGGCTGGCGGTTCAGACCCTTTGGGCTTCACCGAGTTCAACGGCGAGCTCTTTTTCTCGGCCACCGACGGCAGCAGCGGTTTCGAGCTTTGGAAGGTGACGGCGGGCGGCAGTGTCGTGCGCGCCGCTGACATCAACAGCGGGGCTGGCGGTTCATTGCCGACCGAATTCACCGCGTTCAACGGCGAGCTTTATTTCCGGGCCACCGACGGCAGCAGCGGAACCGAGCTTTGGAAGCTGGCGGCGGGCGGTAGCGTCGTGCGCGCCGCCGACATCAACAGCGGCGCCGGCAGTTCATTCCCGGCCGAATTCACCGAGTTCAACGGCGAGCTCTTTTTTCAGGCGACAGACGGCAGCAGCGGGCAAGAGCTTTGGAAGGTTATGGCGGGCGGCAGCGTCGTGCGCGCCGCCGACATCAACCCCGGGGCCGCCGGTTCCGGCCTGGGCGATTTCACCGCGTTCAACAGCGCGCTCTTTTTCCAGGCCACCGATGGCAACAGCGGTTTCGAGCTTTGGAAGGTGACGGCGGGCGGCAGCGTCGTGCGCGCCGCCGACATCAACCCCGGGGTCGGCGGTTCCAACCCGTTCGAATTGACCGTCTTTGATCCCGACGGCGTCGGCGCCCTGGTGCTCAGCGACCTGCTGTCGGGCGGCGAAGGTGACGCGCTGCTCGGAGCCCTGGGTGGCGGTTCCTCTGGTGGTTCCGGGGGCGGCGGCACGGCAGCGGCGCCGACGTTGGTGATCGCGCCGCCGGCCGGCCCGCCGGAAGAGGACGAGGCGGCGCTGGCCGGATTGGTTTGAGGGCGGCTCGGGTGTAGGCTTGCGGCGCGGCCCTTGACGGAGACTCGAGTTATGCGAAGAGCGACACCGGGTGGCGCCGGACCTGGCGCTGCGAAACCGGGCGGCGCGAAACCGGACGCTAGGGAACTGGGCAAACCACCGCTCAGCCGCGCTTTGCCGCCGCCGTGGCGTTACCGCCTGGCGCAGCCGGTATTCCTGCTCGGGCTGCCGCGATCCGGCACGTCGATGTGCGCCGGGGCGCTCGCGGCCTGCGGCCTGTGGCTTGGCGAAACCGTCGGGCCGGCGCCGGAAAACCCCAAGGGCTTTTTTGAGAACGTGGCGCTGCGCGAGGGTTTCAACAAGAAGCTGCTGGGCCATCTGAGGGCCGATCCCCTGGGAGTCGATCCGCTGCCCGACCTCGGCCAGGTCGAGGCCCTGGCGCTGCACGGCCTGGAAGACTTCGTGGTGCAAAGCCTGAAGCACCAGGCCTACGGTTTCGACCGGCCCTGGGGCTTCAAGGACGCCAAGCTGACCCTGCTGTGGCCGATCTGGCTGGCCGCCTTTCCCGGCGCCCGCTGGCTAATCGTCAGGCGCGGCGCGGGGGATGTCGTCGCCTCCTGCCTGCGCACCCGCTTCATGGTCCAGCACTCCAAGGATCCGGCTTTTTGGCGGGCCTTCATCGCCGCCTACAACCTGCGCCTGGACGAGTTGAAGGCGGCGACACCGCATTGGCGCGAGTTGGAGGTGGAGCCGGTCATGGCCGGCGACCTGGCGGGCCTTGAAGCGGCGGTGGACTGGGCCGGATTGCCCTGGGACGAAACGGCGGTGACCGAGTTCGTTGACCGGCGGCACTGGAAACGCAACGATTATCGCGCCGTAAAGGATTGACCCCTATCCTATCCCCTGTCGATTCCGGCAAATCTGGAGCCCCGCGATGCACTGCCTTTCCGCCGAGGATCTTCGCCCCGCGCTGAAAGCGCACGGCGCCCGGAGCCTGCTGGGAATTGGCCAGGATGCCACCGCCCTGATGTCACAGTTCGCGGCCTTGGCGGAGTTCGAATGCTTCGAACTCGGCGGCGCGGCGGCATCCGGCAACGGCAAAGCCGTGGCCGGGGTTGTCAGCGGCACTCTGGCGGACAGCGGCGGCCTGAGCCGCGACTTCGATGTCATCTTCTGCCTCGACGCGCTGGCACTGATGCCGTCCGACGAGCTGTCGCGGGCGCTGGCCAACCTGAAGCGTCATGCCGGCAAGCTGTGCTACGTGACGGTGGGGCTGGCGCCGGAGGGGGAAAACCCGATCCTGGTCAGCGCCGCGCCGAGCCGGGCGGTGCAGCCGGCGCAGTGGTGGCTGGAACAGTTCCAAAAGACCGGTTTCGATCTGCTCGACAACCGGGTCGCCCGCGACGCCGCCGGCCAGGACCAGTGGCTGCACGTCTTTCTGGCGCCGAACCGCGCCGCCAAGGCGGGCGCGAAAGCCGTGGCCCCGCGCAAGGCGGCGCCCAAGATTCCACCCGAGGTCGCCGCCAAGGCCGCCGAGATCGCCGCCGCCAAGGCGGGGCAAAAGGACGCGCCGGGAACGCCCGCGGTTGCAGCGAATTCCAAGGGCACACCCAAGATTCCACCAGAGGTCGCCGCCAAGGCCGCCGAAATTATCGCCGCCAAGGCGGCGCAAGAAAATTTGCCCGAGACGGCGCCCGACAGCCGCCCCGATATCGCCCCAGATATGGCCGCCGAGAGGGGCCGGAAGGCCGCGCCGGAGGAGATTCTCAGGGCGGCCATGGAGCTGCACCGCAAGGGCGCTGGGCAAAAGGCGGCGCCGCTCTACGAACAGGTCTTGAAAGCCAAAGCCGACGACCCCGACGCACTGCATGGCCTGGGCATGATCGCCATGGACAGCGGCGATCACGCCGAGAGCGAGCGGCTGATCCGGGCGGCCATCGAAAGCGACGGCGGCAAGGCCAGTTTCCACAGCAACCTCGGCCACCTGCTGGCCGTGGAGGGCCGGCCGGACGAAGCCTTCGAGGCCTTTGCCAGGGCCATCGCGCTGGCCCCCGACGTGGCCGTCGCCCACAGTAACCTGGGCAACGCCCTGCGCGACAGCGGCCGTATCTACGAGGCCGAAGAAGCCTTTGGCCGCGCCCTGGAACTGGAGCCGGGCCTGGCCATGGCGCGCGCCAGTCTGGCACAGATGAAACTTCTGATCGGGAACTACGACGAGGGTTGGGCCGAGTTGCGCTGGGGCTTCGAGTCCGGCGCCCGCAAGTGGTACGGCCTGCCGCTGCCGGAGTGGGACGGCGCCGCCCTGGCCGACGGCGGGCTGGTGCTGTGGGGCGACTGGGGCATTGGCGACCAGTTGATGGTGCTGCGGCTGCTGTCGCGCCTGTCGGGGCGGGTGGCGCGCACGGTCTGTGTCTGCGATCAGCGTCTGGTGCCGATTTTGGCGCGGGCTTTCCCCGAGATCGTCTTCCAGGCGCCCTGCGATCCCCTGCAGTTGCGCAGCCGGCATCCCGAGATGACGCACCAGCTGCCGATCTGCGACCTGGCGCGGCTGCTTTGCCCGGATCCCAAGGATCTAGATGACGGCGGCGCCTTCCTCAAACCCGATGCCGCCCGGGTGGCGGCGTTGAAAGCCCGCTACGGCGCTGGCAAGCCGGTCGTCGGCCTGGCCTGGCGCGGCGGCGCCTTTGCCGAGACCAAGGCGCTGCGGTCGGTGCCGCTGGCGCAGTGGGCGCCGATCCTCGGCCTGCCGGATGTGACCTTCGTCAGCTTGCAGAACGGCGACCACGGGCCCGAGATCGCGGCCGCCGAGACAGCGCTGGAGGTAGAGATTCTGGTCGACAAGACGGTTGACCAGATGCGCGACCTAGATGGTTTCGCGGCGCAGGTCGCGGCGATGGACCGCATTCTATCGGTCGACTGTACCTGCGTTCACCTGGCCGGCGCCCTGGGGGTCGCGACCGAGGTGCTGCTGCCCCTGGTGCCGGATTGGCGCTGGGGCCTGAGCGGCGAGACGTCGCCCTGGTACGACAGCCTGAAATTGCACCGCCAGGTCAAGGCGCGCGACTGGGGCAGGCCCCTGGCCGCGGCGCGCCAGGCGCTGCAGGCGGCTTGCAGGATATAGCGCGTTTCGCTCATCGCGGCTTATCCCTCTACCATGCGCGCGGCGGGCGCCGGTTTCGCATCCTTGCCGCCGTCTGTTGGCAATTCCGCGCCTGTTGGCAATTCGGCGGGCGCGTTCACAAGAACCCGGCTGTCGATGTCCTCGACCCGCTTCAGGCCGATCTGGGCGAGCGTGACGCTGATGTCGTCGGCCAGGACATCGACCAGGGTGGAGAGGCCGCGCGCGCCGTCGGCGCCGATGGCGTAGAGCAGCGGGCGGCCCAGCATGACGAAGTCGGCACCCAATGCCAACGCCTTGACGATGTCCTCGCCGCTGCGCAGGCCGCTGTCGAAGATCAGCGGATAGTCAGGGCCGACCGCCGCGCGAATGCGCGGCAGGGCGTGGATGGCGGCCGGCGTGGCATCGAGCTGGCGGGCGCCGTGATCGGAGACATAGACGGCGTCGGCGCCGGCATCGCGGATGCGTACGGCGTCGTCCGGCGACAACACGCCCTTGACGACCAGCTTCCCGGTCCAGCGCATGCGCAGTTCGTCGAGGAAGGCCCAGTCGGTGCTGCCCCGGCTTTCGCCGCGGGTGAATCCCTTGCCGTCTTGCTCGGCTTCGAAGTTCGCCACCTTGGGCGCGCCGTGCAACAGCGTGCCGATGGACCAACGCGGATGGAAGGCGAAGTCGAAGAACTGCCTTGCGCCCATGCGAAAGGGGATCTGAAAGCCATTCCGCAAATCGCGGATGCGTCGCGAGACCTGCGGCACGTCGACGGTGAGAATGAGAACCTCGTAGCCCGAGGCCTCGGCGCGGTCGACCAGTCGCATCGCCGCCTGCCGCGACTGCGCGACATAGAGCTGGAACCAGGCGCGGCCGGGCGCCATGGCGTGCATATGTTCCAGTGACGTCGAAGCGGCGGTCGAAAGGCCAACCGGAATGCCGCGCCGCATGGCCTCGGCCGCCAGCATGTTGTCGGCGCCCGGCCAGGTCAGATTGCACATGCCCATGGGCGCGATGCCGAAAGGCAGGCCCATGTCCTGTCCGAGGAAGCGCCGCTTCAGACTGCGCCCCTCGACGTTGACCAGTACACGCGGCTGCAGGCGAATCTCCCGGATCGCCGAACGATTGAGGCCCTCGCCGACCTCGGCACCGGCGGCGCCGTCGACGAAGTCGAACATGATGCGCGGGAGGCGGCGCCGCGCCAGGGCGCGGGCGTCCTCGGCGCAGTGGATGCCCGGGCTGGGCGTGTGGCTGTCGGCGGCCTGGCTTGGGGCGGTGCGGCTTGAGATGTTTGGTCTCCTACGATTGTGCCGGCTCGCCGGCCGAAAAAGCTGCCGTTTCCGTCGGGGGAGGATTTTTCACTTTTTTATCAAATAGGGCCAATTGAATTATTTCGGTAATTCATTCGGTTTTCCTATGAACCTTCAAAGCAACCGCCATTTTTGTTCGGTCCTGACGACGCCTTAGACCGTCGGGCCGCCTTCGGCGAACCAGCGGGCGCAGTCCGGGCCCAGTTCGTGCAGCGCGCGCGCCTCATAGGCTTGGCAATCGGCTTCGGTGAGGATCTCCCGCCACCGACCGTTCTGGCCTTTGTGAATGAAGACCTCGGCGCCGGCGTCCCAGAAGGCACCGCCGAGCGGCACGGATTTGGTCGCGTTCGCCTTCATGTAGTCGAAGCTGCAATGACGCAGGATCGCTGGCCAGGTCTTTTCCTCGACGGCTATGCCGAGAAAGTCGGCAATTCGGCGGATCTCGCCGGCCATGTCCTTTTTCAGGTCGGCGAAATGCAGGAACAACACATTGGGCAGATCGCGGATGGCCCACCAACTCTGGGCGTTTTCCCAGTATGGCCAGAAGGGATAGCCGTCCTTTTCCAGCCATTCGAGGAAATATTGCCGCACCGAGTCGTGCGGTTTGTCAATCGGCGGGCCGACCCGGCCCGGTGTGTCGTTCAGGGCCTGGTACCAGAGCTGGTTGGCGTTGGCGTGGTGGTTATAGAGGCTCCAGACCACATCGCGGCCATCGCGGCCGATGTAGATGTATTTGGCCTTGGGCGAGAAGACCAGGGCATCGACCGGCAGGTGAGTCTTGACGAAGCGGCGGTGCCGCTGCGCTTCGACGGCGGGCAGCTTGACCTCTTTCGGAGGCACCCGCAGGTCCATCCAGGGCGACATCTCGGCAACCTCCAGGTCCTCCGTGCCGGCGAAAATCAGCTGCGAGACGATCTGCTGGACCCAGGTCGTGCCGGATTTGGCGTAGGTGGAAATGACGACGTCGTCGTCGCGAAAGGCAAAGTCGTTCCAGATGGTGGAATCGAAATGGTGGCTATGAAGTTCCCGGGTTTTCACCGGCCACTCGATTGATTGATTGGACATGGTTTCCCCCTTCTGCCGCAGCAGGCGTAGGTCTTGTGGCCGCGCACACGAACATGCGGGCCGATCGCGGACTCCGTGCCTATTGACGCTCGCGTCGATCCCGCTAATTCTCGAGGCATGGATTATAGCGTATCGAACCGGGATGCCCGGCGTCTTTTTCTCCACCTGCAAGGCCTCAGCGAATCTCCCCGGCGGCGCATGAGCGGCGCCGAGCTGCAGGCGCTGATCGAGCGCCTTGGTTTCGTCCAGGTCGATTCAATCAACACCGTCGAGCGGGCGCATCACATGATCCTTTTTGCCCGCAACCAGACCTATCGGCCGCGTCATCTGGAGCGTCTGCTGGGCCCGGGTGGCTCGTTGTTCGAGAACTGGACGCATGACGCCGCCATCATTCCGAGCCGCTTTTACCCCTATTGGCAGGCTCGCTTCGAGGCTGAACGGGAACGCCTGAAGACTCGCTGGGCGGCGCGCGGCGGCGCCCTGTTCGAGCGCACCCTGGAAGAGGTGCAAACGCATGTGCGCGAACGCGGCGCCACATTGTCGCGTCACTTCGAAAAGGAGAAACCAAAAGGCGGCGCCGGCTGGTGGGACTGGCATCCGACGAAAACGGCGTTGGAGTACCTTTGGCGTACCGGCGAGCTGGCGGTCGCCGGGCGCGACGGCTTCCAGAAAGTCTACGACCTGTCGCAGCGGGTCATTCCCGAAAGCCACCGGGCGCAGCGGCCGTCGCGCGCCGAGATGGTCGACTGGGCCTGCGACGCGGCGTTGGAGCGGCTCGGCATGGCAACCTCGGGCGAGATCGCCGCCTTTTGGGACCTTGTGAGTCCGGCCGAAGCCAAGGCCTGGTGCGCCGCGAGGCTGGGCGAGAGCCTGATCGAGGTCACGGTCGAGAACGCCGACGGAGGTAAGCCGCGGCAGGCCCTCGCCCGGCCCGACCTGGCCGCGCGCCTGGCTGAAGTACCGGATCCGCCGAAACGCCTGCGCGTGGTCAGCCCCTTCGATCCGGTGCTGCGCGACCGCAAACGGGCGCGACGGCTCTTCGACTTTGACTACCGTATCGAGGTCTTCGTTCCGGCGGCCAAACGCAGGTACGGCTATTACGTTTTTCCGCTGCTGGAAGGCGACCGCTTCATCGGCCGCATCGACATGAAATGCGACCGGCCGGCCGATACCCTGTCCGTCAAGGGGTTGTGGCTGGAGCCGGGTCTGCGTTTCAGCAAGGGACGGGCGCAGCGTCTGGAAGCCGAGCTGGAACGCCTTGCGCGTTTTGCCGGTGTCGGTTCCGTGGTGTTCGAAGAGGGTTTCCGCAAAGAGGGCTGAAGTTCGGCCCGGGCTGGAGATGAAAAAGCGTCGGTTTCGTTGCAGGGCGGATTCCCGCTGCTTGAGCATTCTTCTTATGACGGTGCGGACAACTGCGCTGTGATGCGTTCTGGGCGCGACGCTTCGATTATGGCCCTTTCAAGACACCTTGGATACCGCGGCTCAAGTCGTCCAGAGTCATAAGGCCGCGATCGCAAGGAATGTTCCGTGGAATAGAAACGTAGGCGCCGGGAATTTACGAAATCCAACAAAAAACGTAAGAGAATAGGAGTCGCGATTTTAACCACATTTCCGCCGACCCCAAGTAGGGTTAATTCAATACTGTGGATTTGTTGTTGATTGCGGGAACTGTTTTATCTAAAGATGTCGTCTGCAGGGTAAATTCCAGAGGTTACTATGGCTGCGACGCTCACGGAAAGAGTGAACGACCGTATTCATGCGCGCGTTTTAAGTTATGCCTTGAGCCGGTTTCATGTCGTTCGCAAGGCGCATCGGTTTGTTGAAGGTCAACGCCAGAACCTTGGCCTCAATGCCAAGGCACAGCTTCAGCCCTTCCCGACGACAATTTTTCCCGACCTTTCGATAGACGACTGCCTAGACAATCTCAGGCAAGACGGGTTGTCTCTCGGGTTACGGCTGCCCGCCCACGTCGTTACGGAAATTTGCGACTTCGCCGCCGACACGCTCTGCCTCAACAACGGCGATGGGCAAAGCTTTATGGCGCAAGATGTGCAAAACGGCCGCCTGCCAGATGGACAACTCGCCGCCCGCGGGAGTGTCGTGGATCCGATGGATTGTCCGGCGGTCGACGCCCTGGTGCGCGATCCGGTGCTGTTGGAGATCGCCCACCGATATCTTGGCTATCGCACCAAGGGTCCGGGCCCACGGCTCTATTGGTTCTTTCACTCGGACCTGCCGCGTGACGAGCGCCCCGGTCAGTCCTGCCACTATCACTACGACGTCGATGGCTACGGCTTTTTGACGATTTTCTTCTATCTCAGCCAAACCGACCGCAACAGCGGCGCGCATGTGGTGATGACAGGCACGCACAAGCGCAAACCCCTGCGCATGCTGTTGACCCCGACAGTCGGCCGCAGCGACGAAGAAATCCTCGACCGCTTCGGTAGCGACCGGGAAGTCGTCATCGAAGGGCCCGCCGGTTATGGTTTTCTGGAGGACACCTCCTGCTATCATAAGGCCTTGGCGCCACGTGACTCGACGCGCCTGATGCTGCAGGTCGCTTACCGCTAGGGTCCGTTCTCGGCCCACGCCCCGGGCTCACCGCCTCTCTATCCCTGTTGCGTCATCTCCGAGGTCGTCTCGAGAACAGATCTCTGGACCCCACCTGACGGATGATCGGCGCGCGAATGGTCTGATTGGCTGGAGATTGAAGTTTGGCGCGACTCTTGGGCATCGATACCGGCGGAACCTACACCGACGCGGTTCTCTTCGACGAGGATGACGGGGTCATTGCCGCGGCCAAGGCCCTGACGACAAAACACGACTTGGCGCTCGGCCTGCGCGCCGCCGTGGAGCAGGTGCTGCCCGGCGATGCACGGGAGGTGGCGGCAATCCGCCTGGTTTCGATCTCGACCACCTTGGCCACCAATGCCATCGTCGAAGGCCACGGCCTGCCGGTGTGCCTGCTGTTGCTGGGCTATGACCGCGATGCGCTGGAGCGCGGCGGCCTAGGCCAGGCGCTGCGCGGCGACCCGGTGGAATTCATTGTCGGCGGTCACGATGCCATGGGCGACGCGCAGGCGCCGCTCGACCTGGAGGCGGCACGTGCCGCCATCCTGGCGCAAGCGCCGCGGGTCGCGGCCTTCGCCGTTGCCGGCTATTTCGGCGTGCGCAATCCAAGCCACGAGATCGCGGTGCGGGATCTGGTGCGCGAGTTGACCGATCTGCCGGTGACCTGCGCTCACGAGTTGACGTCGAACCTCGATGCGCCGCGCCGCGCCCTGACCGCCGTGCTCAACGCCCGCCTCATTCCGCAGTTGCAGCAATTGATTCTGGCGGTGCGCGGATTCCTCGGCGAGTTCGGCATCGCCGCGCCGCTGATGGTCGTCAAGGGCGACGGCTCGCTGATCAGCGCCGAGATGGCCTTGACGCGTCCGGTCGAGACCATCCTCTCGGGACCGGCGGCTTCGGTGGTCGGCGCCCGCCACTTGCTGGGCGAGGACAACGTCATTGTCTCGGACATCGGCGGCACGACGACCGACATCGCCGTCCTGCAGGGTGGCCTGCCGCTGCTCAACCGTGAGGGCGCAGAGGTCGGCGGCTGGCGGACCATGGTCGAGGCGGTCTCGGTACATACCTTCGGCCTTGGCGGCGACAGCGAAATCCGCCTGACGGAAGCCCGCCAGGCCGGGCCGGCGCTGACCGCCGGGCCGCGCCGGGTCGTGCCGTTGAGCCTATTGACCGCCGAGCAGCCGGAGGTGTTGGACATCCTGCGGCGGCAGCGCGCGCGTGAACGCCCAGAAGATCACGACGGGCGCTTTGCCTTGCGCCTGCGCAGCCTCGACGCGCCCCTGACGGCCTCGGAGCAACGCATGTGGGATGCCTTGGGCGCGGGCGCGGTTGCGCTGGAGAAACTGCTGCAGAGCCCGGCCATGGCGCGGCCCCTGCAGCGCCTCGTCGACCGCGGACTGGCGATTTATGCCGACTTCTCGCCGAGCGACGCGGCGCATGTGCTGGGCCTGCAAGACGATTGGTGCCACGAGGGTGCCGTCCTCGGTGCCGAGCTTCTGGCCCGCGCCGGTGCCGCCAAGGGTCGCCTGGCGCCGCTTTCGGCGGAAGAGTTGGCACGGCTGGCGTTCGAGCGGGTGGTGGTGCAGTCGGGCCAGGCCATCGTCGAAGCGGCGCTGGCCGAGGAAGGCGAGATGGCCGCCGATCTGCGCCGGCGTTTGGCGGCCAGTTTCGTTGGACGTGCCATGGAGCGCACCGAAGCCTCGCGGCTGGTCGAGTTCCGCGCCGGCCTGCGGCGGCCGCTGGTCGCCATCGGTGCGCCGGCGGCGACCTATTATCCCGAGGTCGCTCGTCGCCTCGACACCCGCCTCGAAGTGCCGCCGCATGCCGCGGTCTCGAATGCCGTCGGGGCCGTCGCCGGCGGGGTCCTGCAGACCGTCACGGCGCTGATCACCATGCCCGAAGAGGGTCGCTTTCGCGTCCACCTGCCAAGCGGAGTGAAGGACTTCCCTGGCCAGGCCGCCGCCGAGGCCTTCGCCGAAAACGAGGCTCGACACCTGGCCGAAGCGCAGGCGCGCGCCGCCGGCGCCGAGGCCATCGAAACCAAAACGCGGCGCGGCGAACGCTCGGCCAAGATGGCCGACGGGTCGGAAATCTTTGTCGACGTCGAGTTCGTCGCCAGCGCCCTTGGCCGCCCGCGCCTGGGCGGCGCGTAAGCGCTTATTCCACGGCAAATGTCGGCGTAAAGGTCGCCGGGGCGAGGGAGCCTTCGGTGCCGACAGCGTCGATGTTGCTGCTCTCGACCAGGCGGATCGCCGGCCCCAAGTGTTTGAAGGCGAGTTTGTCTTCGAGCACGCGCACCGCTTGTTCAATGCCAAGTCGGCCCTGGACGACCGGCAGATCGGTCGGCGCCGCCAGGATACGCCCGCGCTTGAGGCCGCGGTAGACCGCGTGGGTAAAATAGTCCGCAAGGACGTAGATCCTGTCGGTCAGCCGGCGCGCCCTGAGCACGCTGACCGCCGCCTCGGCGGTGACGGCGCTGCCGACGATGTAGTCGATGTCCGGGCGTTCCTCGAGGGCATCCTCGATCAACAGCAGCTGGATCTCGCGACCGGTGTCGCCGTACTTGGTGAGGACAATTTTGGCCGAGCTATCCGTCAGGGCGCCGCGGAAACCCTCCTCGACGAAGGGCACCCAGCCGGAGCCCAGGGGCCCGGGAAACCAGGCGATCTTGACCGGATCCGAGCCGCTGGGGTGGCGCCGCGCCAGATAGGCGCCGATGCTGCGACCCATGGAGATCCAGGAGACGCCAGTCTTGGCGGTGATGCCGGGGTCGGCGATGTCGTTGACGACGGCGACGACCGGCATGCGCTTGGCGATTTCCAGAACGGTCGGGGTCAGGCCTTCGAAACTGACGGTGCCGAGGACGAGAATGTCGGTGGTTTCGTCGCTGCAGGCCTTGACCTGGGCGATTTGACGCTTGAGGTTCGGATAGCCGCCGGCCTCGACGACGCGTAGCGCGACCCCCAGGCGCTTGGCTTCCTCGACCATGCCGAAGTTGACGCTCAGCCAGTAGGAATCCTTGAGGTGCGGATAGGCGGCGCAGATGCGCCACTTGCGCGACGCGGCGACGAGTGGCGTGTATTCGATGGTGCGGGACGGGCTTTGGTAGTCGAAAGGCGCCGCCCAAGTCTCCAGGCGCCAGGTCTCGGCCACCGCCGCGCCGGTGAAGAGGCCGCCAAGAAGCAGGGCCAGTGCCGCGGCGATACACGACCAGAAACCGCCGCACCCCGAGCAACCTTTTTGGCGGCAGTCGTGCCTGGGGCCTATGAGTGTCGACGCATACATGGCGTGCCATAATGGTGTAGATTGGCCCGGAAATCCAAGCCTCACCTGACCCGAAGGGAAGCGAGGCCCAAATGGATGCGGGGCGCGTATTGACGCGAGAATGCGCATGAAGGGACGTTTTGGCATCGCAGGCAGGCTGTTTCTGGCGTTTCTCGGCATTGCCGCGCTGACGCTGCTGTCAGGTGGCCTCGGGTGGTGGATCCTGAGCAACGTCGAGCAGGCGCAGCAAACCATCGTGCAGCGCGCCATGCCAGCGCTTTCCGACGCCCGACGCGTATCGCAGGTGGCGAACGAGATCATCGCCCGCGCGCCCCTGTTGACAAATGCCGTCACCCAGGCCGCGCGCGAACGCGAGGCCGCCGCCCTGATCGAGCGGGCCGCCGGTCTTGACGAGCTGCTTGGTCGTATCGCCGGTCACGGATTATCCAGCGACAACGCTCTGGCGCCCAGGCAATCCGCCGACGCCCTGTTGGCGAACCTGCGGGCGCAGGACGAACTGGTCGGCAAACGTATCGGCGATGCGTTGAAGCTTGCGGCGGCGACAGCCGATGCTCTGGCGGCGGCTGAAGATCTCTCCGATTTGTCTGAAACCCTGGTCTCCAATGCCGCCGCCGGCACCACGGCGGTGATCGCCAATCTTTACGAGTTGATTGAACTGGAAGAGGGTCGCGAGGACACCTTCAACGCCCTCGATCGCCTTCTCGAAGAAGACCTGTTCCTCATGGAGCGTATGTTCGAGCTGCGGTTGCGGGCCTCGCAGGTCGGGCTGCTGCTCAACCAGTTGGGGCGTGCCGAAGACCAAGACGAGATCGACTGGCTGGAAGAAACCTATGGCGGCAACCTGCGCATTCTCAACCGCCGCGTCGATGGCATCAGCGACCCGGTGCGCCAACGCCAGGCGCGAGAACTCTTCACGCGACTGGATGCCGCGCGCCGCGACGACGGCAATCTCTTTCTTTTGCGCGGATCCTTGCTCGCCACGCAAGCGCGGGTGGACACCCTGACGGCGGCAAATCAGCAGCTTTCCAATCACCTGAGCGACATCGTCGTCGAGTTGGTGGCTGCGTCGCAAACCCTGGCCGACGAGGCCAAGGCCGCGGCCGCCGACGCGGTCAAGGCCGGGCTCTGGACCCTGTTCCTGCAGAGTGTCGTATTTCTCGGCGTTGCAGGTCTGATCATCTGGCTTTACGTGCAACGCAATGTGATTCGTCGCCTGCGCGCGCTGGGCGACGTCATGCAGAACCTTGCCGCCGGCAATTTGGAACAGCGGGTCGATACCGGCGGCAACGACGAATTGTCGGACATGGCCGGCACGGTTCAAGTCTTCAAAGACCAGGCCATCGTCAAGCGCCGCCTGGAAGCCGAACGCGACCGCGTCGAGCGCGAACTGCGGCGGCACCGCGACGAACTAGAGGACTTGGTCAACGAGCGCACCCGCCAAGTGTCGGACGCCAACGCCCAGCTGCGGATCGAGGCCGACAATCATGCCTTGGCCCGCGAACGCGCCGAGAGGGCGAGCCAGGCCAAGTCCGAGTTTCTCGCCGCGATGAGCCACGAAATTCGCACACCGATGAACGGAATCCTGGGCATGCTGCGTATTCTCGGTGACGGCAGCCTGACCGACGAGCAGCGTGCCCGGCTCTCGGTGATCCGCTCGTCCAGTCAGACCTTGCTCGGCATTCTCAACGACATTCTCGACTACTCGAAAATCGAATCCGGCGAGATCGATCTGGCGCCGGTGGATTTCGACCCGCGACAGCTGATCGACGATATCATCGTGCTGCTGCGCTTTCGGGCGGTGGAAAAGGGCCTGGACCTGCGCGTCCGCATCGATGACGCGGTGCCCGCTGTTATACGCGGCGATTCCGGCAAACTCAGCCAGGTGCTGCTCAACCTGATCGGCAACGGTCTCAAATTCACCGATAAGGGTTACCTTGCCCTGGAGGTGACCCTCGTCGATGTGAATGCCGCGAACGAGGCGGTGGAGCTTGCCTTCGAAGTCGCGGACAGCGGACCCGGAATCGCCCCCAAGGATATGGAAAACCTCTTCGACGCCTTTTTCCAGGCCGACCAGGGGCGCTTGCGGCGGCAAGGCGGGACCGGCCTGGGGCTTGCCATCAGCAAGCGTTTGGTCGGTGCCCTGGGTGGCGAAATCCATGTCAAAAGTCAAGTCGGCGAAGGCAGCCGCTTCCGCTTTACGGCGCGTTTCGATGCCGGCGACGCGGCCGCCATGGTTCGCGTCGCCGACGAACTGCCAGGTCTTTCGCCCGAACTTGGCCGGCTCAAGGTGTTGTTGGTCGAGGACAACGAGGTCAATGCCGTCGTCATCGAGACCTTCCTGGCCAAGATGGGCCACGATGTGCGGCTTGCGACGTCAGGTGAGGCAGCCGTCGAGCTGGCGGCGGCCGAGGCCTTCGAGGTCGTGCTGATGGATATCTCGCTGCCCGGCATCGACGGTCTGGAAGCCACGCGACGCATTCGCAACCTGCGCGCCGGCCGCGACAAGCCGCTGCCGATCATCGCCATGTCGGCGCACGTCTTTCAGAATGAGATCTCGGCCGTCCTGGATGCCGGCATGGATGCCTTCGTCGGCAAGCCGGTGGCGCCGGAAAGGCTGGCGGAGGCCCTGGCCCTGGTCGTCCTGCGCGGCCGCTCCAACGTGGTTGTGCCGGCGCGCGCGAGCGATGGCGGCGGCACGGCGGCGGCGCTGCTCGATGCCGCCATTCTGCAGGACGACTTCCTGATCCTCGGACCGGAAAAAACCGGCCGCATGGCCAGCGCCTTTTTCGATTCTTCGGCCGGCAAGGTCGATCGATTGGCGCATGCCATGGCAAACGAAGATTGGGGGACGGCGGCCTACATAACGCACAACCTCAAAGGCAGCGCGGCGAGTCTCGGCCTGCTGGCGCTGGAACGCCGGGCCAAAGCTATCGAGACTGCGGTGAAGTTGGAAGACGCCGTGGCCGCCCGGCGCGAATACAAGGACTTCAACACGCTTTACCGCGAATCCCGCCGGGCGCTGCAGAAGCAATGGACGCTGTTAAACAAAAGCGGCGAAGAAAAGCCCAAGGGCGATCAGTACGCTTCGATTTCGACGGCAAAGATATAGCCCTCGCCGTGGGCGGTGACGATGATCTCGGGCATCTTGGGATCGACTTCGATTTTCTGTCTCAGCCGCCGCACCAGGACGTCGACGGTGCGGTCGCTCGGGTCACGGGAGCGATGCGTGATCTGACTCAACAGGCGGTCGCGGTTCAGCACGGTTCCGGGTCTGGCGACAAAGGTCGAGAGCAATTCGAATTCAGCCCGGGTCAGCGCGATGCGCTCGCCGTCCGGCGATTGCAGGCGGCGCGTGCGCAGATCGAAAAGGAAACCGGCGAAGCGTTTCACCGGGCGTTCGGCGCTGGCGCCCAGATCGACGCGGCGTAGCAGGGCCTTTACCCGCGCCAACAACTCGCGCGGATTGAAGGGCTTGGTGACATAGTCGTCGGCGCCGACCTCCAAGCCGACGATGCGGTCGACCTCGTCGGTGCGGCCGGTGACCAGGATAATTCCGACGTTCGAGCGATTGCGGATTTGCCGTGTGATATCGAGACCGTCTTCACCCGGTAGATTGATGTCGAGCAGGATCACGTCCGCCGGGTCGCGCTCCAGGATGCCGCGCATAACGCGGCCGTCCATTGCCTCGGTGACGCGGTGGCCAGCGGCTTCCAGGTAACCGGCGAGCTTGGCGCGGGTGACTTCATCATCTTCGACCACCACGACGTGGTGCGTGTCGGTCATGCTGGCTCCTGGCCAAGGCCACGATTTCTCAAATGTTAACATCTATTCACAATTTTTTACAATGTGTTTGTTCGAGGCGGGTTCGTCGTTCACAAGGCCGCTTTAGGGTCATGACAGGAAAGAACGGTGTCCGAATTGAAGAGAGGCGCCGGCTCGCCTGACCTGGAGAAGGCCATAACTGGCACGAAACGCTTTTTTCCACCCTCGCACAGGCGTGCGGTTGCCAGCTTCAGCGGACCGGTGGCCGCCGAAATCGTGCGCAATCCGGCCCAACGCATCGACGCCCGCAAGATTTTCCACGGGCAAACCCAGATCGTAATGATAATCGCGGCCAAATAGCCGCATAAACAAGGAGAGGAAATAATGAAGAATCTTCCAGGTAAATTCGCCGCGGGTATTTTCGCGGTGGCCTTGGCCACTGTTTCCGGTACGGCATTGGCGAAGGATTCCAGCGAGCCGATCAAGATTCCCATCAAGAACTGGTCGAGCCAGATCGTCATGGCCCATGTCATTGGCGGAATGTTCGAGAGCATGGGCAACACGGTCGAGTACGTCCCGGTGGACAACCAGGCGAGTTTCGAGGCCGTTCGCGCTGGCGACGTCACGATTGTGCACGAAGTCTGGCAGTCGACCATGCAAAACGCCTATTACAACGCCATGGAAAAAGGCGGCCTGATCGATGCGGGAACGCA
>JAJFGM010000633.1 GCA_021776145.1 Kiloniellaceae bacterium
TCAAAACTCAATACAATCCGTGATGCCTGGCGACCCATCTCTTTCCTCCATTGCGAACCGGTCACAACAGAGAATCACTGCCCAGTCTCAAAGAAAAGACCCAGTTTGCGAGTCAGTATCTCCGCTGGGCTGTACTAGTCCTCGAGCAAACTGCCGTGCAAGCGGTGATCGAGCACTTCGGTGCCGACAATCTTGGCGATGTTCTGCCCCGCGGAGACGTATTTGTGCTGGCGGCGCGACAGGACCAAGCCGGCGTTGCGGCTGTAGATTCCGGTCCGCCCGCTCGCCGGGTCCTCCGCCGCCGGGTCGATGAGCCAGGCGACGAGATCGCCGCTCTTGACCCGCGCGCCCAGTTCGACCGCATAACTGAGAACGCCGGCGGTGGGCGTTCGCAAGGTGTCGGTAGCCGTAAGCGGAGTCGCTTCGCAGACGGTTTCCGGCAGGGGCCCGGGATCGCCGTCGAGCACGCCATGCCGCTGCAGGCCGCGGAACAACGCGGCCGCATCCTTTTCGGCCATGGCATCGGATACGTCGGGGCGCCCGCGCAGTTCGACGGTCATCGCCAGGCAAGCCGCCGGTATGGGGTATTCCGGGTAGCGTCTTTGCAGCCGCACCCACGGCACGGAAAATGCCTCGTCGAAAGAGTTTCCGCCGGAGTCCTCGGCCAGCAGCACCGCATGGGCGCCCAGTTCGGCCGCAAGGTCGGCCGCCTGCGGCCAATGCGCCGGAATGAAAAAAAGGTGCATCAAGGCGTCGTCATCGCAATGGATATCGAAGACCAAGTCGGCGTCTACGGCCAGCTGCGCGAGTTCTAGGCGCAGCGAGTCCAATTCATTGCGTGGTACCTGGTCCGCTAAGGCAGCGCGCAACTCGGCCCTAATCGCCACGATATTGGCATCGGCATTGGTGCCGAGCTTGCCGGCCAACCTGTCCTCGGCCATCGCGTAGATATCGGGCCAATTGCGGTTGAAGTTACCGCCGCCGGCCAGTTCGTAGCGGCCGCTGTGATCGCCGTTCAAAAACTGATCGAGGCCGATGGGGTTGGCGTAGGGAACGACGACGACCTCGCCCGTCACCAAGCCGGCGGCATCGGCGGCGTCGAGCATGCGGACAAGGTGATGCAGGACCAGGAGCCCGGGCGTTTCGTCGGCGTGCAGGGCCGCGTGCAGATAGGCCTTTTTCCCACCCGCCTGACCGTAGCGGTGCACGATCAACTCGCGCCGTGTTCCGGGGCTGCTGGTTAGCAACGGTCTGCGCTCTGTTTTGCGTGCCATGCCGGCGCGCCCCTTTTTTTTGCCTGTTGCGGGGATCACAGACCTTGATGTTTGCGCCCGCGCCGGTCAAGAGTCGGAGATTCGCGCATTTCGGACAAACCGCCGCAGTTTGGCATTGCCGGTTCGACGCGAGCTAGAACCTGCCGAGAACCCGCCGGGAATTTTTGAACAGGCCCCTGCCGCGCAGGGACCGCAGACATCGAGAGCCATGAGCGACAGCTTTTCACCTCTTGCGGCTGATGTTCCGCCGCCCTATCTGGCGCCCCTGAACGATTCGCAGCGCGCCGCTGTCGAGGCGCTCGACGGCCCGGTACTGCTGCTGGCCGGTGCCGGCACCGGCAAGACCCGCACCTTGACCACGCGCCTCGCCCATCTGCTTGTTACCGGACGCGCCCGCACACCCGGCGAGATCCTGGCGGTCACCTTCACCAACAAGGCGGCGCGCGAAATGAAGGACCGGGTTGCCGCCTTGCTCGGCCTGGACTCGGTCGAAGGCTGGTGGCTTGGCACCTTTCACGCCATGGCAGCGCGCATTCTGCGGCGCAGCGCCGAAACAGTAGGGCTGAAGCCGAACTTCACGATTCTCGACAGCGACGACCAGTTGCGCCTGCTAAAGCAGCTCCTGCAGGCCGAAGGCATCGACGACAAGAAATGGCCGGCGCGCAGCCTGCTCGCGGTCATACAGCGCTGGAAGGATCGCGGCCTGACCCCGCAGCAGGTCTCGGACGATGAGGCCGGTGAATTCGCCAACGGCCGCGTCCTGGCGCTATATAGCGCCTATCAGGAGCGCCTGCTCGCCCTCAATGCTTGCGATTTCGGCGATCTAATGCTGCATAATCTGACGCTGTTCCAGAAGGATCCCGAACTGCTCGCCGACTACCACCGGCGCTTTCGCCACATCCTCGTCGACGAGTATCAAGACACCAATGTGGCGCAGTACCTTTGGTTGCGCTTGCTCGCCCAAGGTCACCGCAACATCTGTTGCGTCGGCGACGACGACCAGTCGATCTACGGCTGGCGCGGCGCCGAGGTCGGCAACATTCTGCGCTTCGAAAAGGACTTCCCCGGCGCTACCGTGGTTCGGCTCGAGCGCAACTACCGCTCAACCGGCCGCATCCTGGCGGCGGCCTCGGCGCTGATCGCTCACAACGATGGGCGCCTCGGCAAGACCCTATGGACAGAAGACGAAGCAGGCGAACCGCTGCGGGTGCGCGGTCTTTGGGACGGCGAGGCGGAGGCGCGATTCGTCGGCGAGGAAATCGAAGAACAACAGCGCCGCGACAAGGATCTGCGGCTCAACGACATTGCCATCCTGGTCAGGACCGGGGCACAAACGCGCGAGTTCGAAGAGCGTTTTCTGACCATGGGCCTGCCTTACCGGGTAATTGGCGGTCCACGCTTTTACGAACGCATGGAAATCCGCGACGCCTTGGCCTATTTGCGGATCATTCACCAGCCGGCCGACGATCTGGCGTTCGAGCGCATCGTCAACAAGCCCAAACGCGGCTTCGGCGACGCCTCGCTGCAAACGCTGCATCGCCTCGCCAGGGCCGAAAACCTGCCACTGCTGCTGGCGGCGCGGCGCCTGGCCGATACCGACGAGCTGCGGCCGGCGGCGCGGCGCGCCTTGTCGGGCCTGCTCGCCAACTTCCAGCGTTGGCGCGAACTGCTCGAGATCGCGCCGCACGTCGAGGTGGCCGAAACCCTGCTGGAGGAGTCCGGCTACACCGAGATGTGGATGAACGACAAGTCCTTCGAGGCCCCAGGCCGCCTGGAGAACCTTAAGGAGTTGGTCAACGCCATGGGCGAGTTCGAAAGCCTGGCCGGTTTCCTTGAGCATGTCTCGCTGGTGATGGAGGCAATCGAGGCGGAAGACCAGGACATGGTCAGCATTATGACCCTGC
>JAJFGM010000634.1 GCA_021776145.1 Kiloniellaceae bacterium
TGCCGCGAAATCGCCCACGCGCTGGTCAACAAGAACAAGAACCTGTCTGTGCTGATCCTTTCGGGGTCGCCGATCATTGGTTCGTTCGATTTTCGCAGTCGCGTCGATTTCGTGCGCGTCCCCGGCGTTATCAAACTGCGCAACGGCGACTACACTTCACTCAATCTTCATATTGACGTCGAGCAGACGATGGAGATGCGCGCGTCGATCATCGAGCACACCGCGTCGATCTTCGATCCCGACCTGTTCATTGTCGACAAGGAGCCGTTGGGTCTGCGTGGCGAGGTCGAACGCACGTTGATGCTGATGAAAAGCCGAAACGTGCCCTGCGTGCTGGGCCTCCGGGACATCTTGGACGAGCCGGCTCTGCTCGCTCCGGAGTGGGAGCGTAAACACGCCGTGCCCGCCGTGGAAAAATACTATGACGACATCTGGGTCTACGGCCTGCCGCAGATCTGCGACCCTCTCGAAGGCATCGATCTGCCGGCATCGGTGCGCAAAAAGATGACCTATACAGGGTATCTGGAGAGGGACATCCCGAAGGTCGTGCCGCAAGTCAATCTCGAGAAGATCGCCGGATCCTACATCCTGGTCACGGTGGGCGGCGGCGGCGACGGCCACGAGATCATCGACTGGGTGCTCAAGGCCTACGAGGACGACCCCGATCTGCCGAATCCGGCACTGCTCGTACTTGGCCCCTTCATGTCCGCCGAACTGCAAAGCGATTTCCTGCAGCGCGCCGCGCGCCTCGACCACGTTGAAGCCATCTGCTTCGACGCGCATATGGAAAGCCTCATGGATCGCGCGTTGGGCGTGGTCTGCATGGGCGGTTACAACACCTTCTGTGAGATCCTCTCATTCGACAAACGCGCCCTGGTGGTGCCGCGTACGCAACCGCGCATGGAACAGTACATCCGTGCCCAGCGGGCGCAGGACCTGGGCCTGGTGAAAATGCTGCTCGACGATGGCGCGCGGCACCCGCGAACCATGGCCACGGCGCTGCGCGGCCTATCGCAGCAGCGCCTGCCATCGGAGACGGTTGTGCCCGGCTTGCTCGATGGGCGCGACAGCGTCATAAAGTTGACGCGGAACTGGTTGCGCCGGCGCCGACCCACTCTTGCCGTCGCGCCGCCCACGACGGGCAAAAAGGCCGCGCACGGTCGCTGAGACCGGGGTTTCCGATCATTCGGAAGCCGGCTCCTTGAGGCTTTTGAGCTTTCGCACGATGCGCCAACAGCAACAACAGTCGAGCCCTGCCGTCGGCCCTCGCCGCTTGGCCATCGTCGTCAAGGGATATCCACGCCTTTCCGAGACCTTCATCGCGCAGGAGCTTCTTGCCTTGCAGCGCCGCGGCGTCGACTTCGAGATCTTTTCCCTGCGCCACCCAACCGACCCGGCGGTTCACCCCATGCACCGCGACATCACGGCACCGGTTCACTATTTGCCGGAATACCTGAAGGACGAACCGGGACGCGTTCTTCGCGCCTGGCGACGCGCCCGGCGGCTGCCCGGGTACGGCCGCGCCTGGCGCCAATTTGTCAGGGACCTTGGGCGCGACCGCAGCAGCAATCGCCTGCGACGCTTCGGCCAAGCCTGCGTCCTGGCAACCTCGATCGCGCCGACGACGAACCGGATTTACGCCCATTTTCTGCACACGCCTGCTTCCGTCGCACGCTACGCCGCGCTGATGACCGATCTGCCCTGGTGTGCCTCGGCGCATGCCAAAGACATCTGGACGACGCCGGATTGGGAAAAACGCGAAAAACTGGCGGACGCCGACTGGGTGGTAACCTGTACTTCTGTCGGATACGACCATCTGGTCGCGCTGGCGCCACGGCCGGGGTCCGTTGAGCTGCTGTACCATGGCCTTGACTTCACGCGATTCTCCAAGCTCGAGCGGGCGACCCCCCATCGCGACGGCAGCAACGCCGGGGCCCCGGTGATCTTGCTTTCGATCGGACGCGCCGTGGAAAAAAAGGGTTACGACGATCTCCTCGACGCGCTGGCGGCCATGCCGCCCGTACTCAACTGGCAGCTCCGCCACATCGGCGGCGGTGCTCTGCAACAGCGCTTGCGGGCGCGCGCCGAAGAACTTGGCCTGGCGCGGCATATTTTATGGTTGGGCCCGCAGCCGCAGGAAGAGGTGATCAGGCAGTATCGCGAGGCCGACGTCTTCGTGCTGGCAAGCCGGATCGCCGCGGACGGCGATCGCGACGGATTGCCGAACGTTCTCATGGAGGCGCAAAGCCAGGATTTGGCTTGCCTGTCAACGCGAGTCGCAGCCATTCCCGAACTTATTATCGAAGAGGAAACCGGGCTGCTGGTCGCGCCCGGCAATCCGCCCGAGCTTGCCGCGGCCCTGCAGCGCCTGATAGTTGACCCGGGTTTGCGTCAACGTCTTGCGCTGGCCGGCGCGCGACGCGTGCGCGAGAATTTTGCCATGCAGGCCGGCATCGACCAATTGCTGGCGCGGCTGGCGCCGAGCATCAATTCCGTCGCGGCGCAGTAGTTTGGCGCGCGGATCATGAGAATCGCCTTTTATGCCCCCATGAAACCGCCGGATCATCCGGCGCCCTCGGGCGACCGCCGTGTCGCGCGCCTATTGATCGAGGCCCTGGAAAGAGCCGGGCACGAGGTCGAACTGGCCAGCCGACTGCGCAGCCGCGACGGTTTCGGCGACCCTACACAACAGCTGCGCTTGCGTGGTCTCGGCGGCGCACAGGCCGAGCGCATGCTGTTCGGCTTTAAGGAGTGCCCACGCGAAGAGTGGCCGGACTTGTGGTTTACCTATCATCTCTACTACAAAGCACCGGATTGGATTGGCCCGCGGGTCGCCAAGGGTCTCGGGATCCCCTACGTCGTGGCCGAAGCCTCCGTCGCCAACAAACGCGCCGGCGGGGTATGGGACCTCGGCCACCAAGCCGTGCTTTCGGCTCTTGAGCAGGCCGCGGCGGTGATCACCCTCAATCCCACCGACGCCGAATGCCTGCCGGATCAGAGCAAGGTGCACTTCCTTCGGCCCTTCCTCGATCCTCAGCCCTACCGGACCGCCGCCGAGCAACGCGCCATGCACCGCGCCGCCCTGGCGGAAGAACTGAGCCTGGATCCCTATCGCCTGTGGCTGGTTACAGCGGCGATGATGCGACCCGGCGACAAGCTCGCCTCCTACCTGGCGCTGGCGCAGGCCCTGCGTGGCCTGCCCGACCTACGCTGGCACCTGCTGATCGCCGGTGACGGCGAGGCACGCGACGAGGTGCGCGCGGCTTTTGCCTGGGCCCGGCCCGACCAGATTCATTTCCTCGGCCAGGTCGAGGGCGCGGCGATGCCGGCACTCTACGCCGCCTGCGACCTGATGCTGTGGCCGGCCATCAACGAAGCCTTTGGCATGGCCTTGCTCGAGGCCCAGGCGACGGGGCTGCCGGTCGTCGCCGGGCGCTCGCCGGGAGTCGCCGCGATCGTGCGCGACCGCAAGACCGGGATCCTGACGGCCGCCCAATCGCCGTCGGAGTTCTCCGCCGCCGCCCGCTCGGTCATGTCGAGCGCCGCGACGCGTGAGTTCATGGCACCGGCTGCCATCAGGACCGTTGCCGAAGAACATGGCCTGGACGCCGCCGCCGCCGAACTCGATGGCTTGTTGCGACGACTGGTCCCGAACAAATCGACGGCAATGCCGAACGCCGCGTCGTGACACCTTTCATTATCTTGCGGCACGGGCCGACGGCGTGGAACGAAGCCGGACGCATCCAAGGCCGCAGCGACCAGCCCCTGTCGCCCGCCGGCGAGGCCGCCGTCAAGAGTTGGCGAATCCCCAAACGCTTTGCCGACTATGCTTGGCTTAGCAGTCCCCTGACCCGGGCGCGTCAGACCGCGGCCTTGCTCGGCCGCGCCGAGGCCAGGGTCGAGGCGCGGCTCATCGAAACCGATTGGGGTGCCTGGGAGGGCGAGCGCCTAGCGGATCTGCGCCGACGGCTGGGTGAGGAGATGACGCGCATGGAAGCGCGCGGACTTGGTTTCAAGCCACCCAACGGCGAAAGCCCAGCCGAGTTGCAGGAACGGCTGGCACCCTTGCTGCGAGATTTGGCAACGGCCCGGCATCCGACCGCGGCTGTCGCCCACAAGGGTGTCATTCGTGCGCTTTATGCGCTCGCAAGCGGTTGGGATATGCGCGGCAAACCGCCGCAAAAACTGCGCCCCGCCTGCGCCCACGCGTTCCTTTTGGACGACGCGGGCGCGCCGCGTATCGACCAACTCAATATTGCGCTGACAAGCGAGACGCGATGAACCGGGAAACTTCGACGGACGTCCTCTTTTACGTCCAGCACTTGCTCGGCATCGGCCACCTGCGCCGCGCCGCCGTCATTGCGCGGGCGCTGCATAGCGCCGGAACTCGTGTCGTCTTCGTATCAGGCGGCCTGCCGGTCAAAGACCTCGACATCGGTGGTTGCGAGCTCGTGCAATTGCCGCCGGCGCGCGTGCTCGACGAGGATTTTTCCATCGTCGATGAAGATGGCCGGCCGATCGACGCGGCTTGGAAAGAATCGCGCTGCGCCAAGCTGCTGGAGATCTACCGCCGACGGCGTCCCCGATTGCTGTTAATCGAGCTCTTCCCTTTCGGCCGCCGGCAGATGCGCTTCGAATTGCTGCCCCTGCTTGAGACGGTACGCGCCGAGGGACCTGGTATACCCATAGTCTGCTCTTTGCGCGATGTGCTCACCACGCACAAGCAGCCCGGCAAAACGGCTTGGATGATCGATACCTTCCAGCGCTTCTTCGACTTGCTGATCGTGCACGGCGACCCGGCATTTCTGCCGCTCGAGCGCAGCTTTCCGGACGCTGGGCGGATCGCCGCAAAAACACGTTACAGCGGTTATGTCGTACCGGAGACGCCCGGCGCCGGCGACATCTCTGCAGAAGGTCCGGGCAAGGGCGAGGTCGTTGTTTCAACCGGCGGCGGCGCCGTCGCCGGCCCGTTGGTCGCCGCCGCCTTGCAGGCGCGGGCCGTCTCACCGCTTGCCGAGGTCCCTTGGCGCCTGCTCATCGGCCTGGGTATGCGCGAAGAGGAATTCCTGGCCGTACGGGCCGCCGCATCTGATGGTATACGGGTAGAGCGTGCGCGACCCGACTTCATCAACCTGCTTGCGCGAGCGCGGCTTTCAATCAGTCAGGGCGGCTACAATACGGTGATGGAGTTGTTGTCACTGGGAACGCCGGCCGTGGTGGTGCCCTTCGCGGCCGGTTCCGAAACCGAACAGAGTCTGCGCGCCCGATTGCTGGCCGAGCGCGGCCTGATCACCGTGGTCGAAGAAAAGGGACTGACCGGCGCCAGCCTTGCCGCGGGCATCGAAGCAGCCCTGCGACGGCCGCGGCAGCCGCCACCGTCCTTCGACTGGGCGGGCGCGCGGAACACGGCGCGACTTCTTTGCGATCTGCTCGGCACGGCACCCCGGTGAGTGGCTGGCGTGATTTCGAAGCGGAGCTCACGGCCTTGCACAGGGCGGGCCGTGCCGTTGACTTTTGGTGGCGCGACGACGACGCCGCGAAAATCACGCCGGCCCTGCACCGTCTGACCGATCTCGCGGCAAGTCTTGGCGCCCCCCTCGCGCTGGCGGTGATCCCCGCCACTCTAGATCCAGGGCTTGCGGCGCATCTCGATGCCGCGGCGGCGTCCACGCGCGTTTTGCAGCACGGCTTTGCCCACCGCAACCATGCGCCGGCGCTAGAAAAGAAGGCCGAACTTGGCCCACACCGCGCCATCGAAGCCATCGGCGCCGAGGTCCGACAAGGTCATGAGACGCTGGCAAAGGCCTTTGACCGACGTTTCCTGCCGATCATGGTACCGCCCTGGAACCGCGTTGCGGAGACGGTGGTCGACGCCCTGTCGGACTGGGGGTATACCGGTCTGTCCACCTATGGTCCGTGCCTTGCACCGCGACCTCGGCCCGGTCTTGTTCAGGTCAATAGCCACCTCGACCTCATGGCCTGGAAACCCCAGCGCCGCTTCCTTGGCGGCGAGGCCCTCTGCGCCACTCTCACGGCGAGCGTGCGAGCGCGGCGGGCGGGCGGCTGTAACGCGGACGAACCGATCGGCATCTTAAGTCATCACTTGGTGCATGACGGTGCGTGCTGGGAGTTCCTCGAGGCCTTGCTGCGACGACTGACCGATCACCCGGGCGCGCGCTTGCTGACACCCGACGCGGTTTTCACCGCCTAGACCTGGAAAAAAGGCAAAAACCCTGACACTCTCCCTCCCAAAAGGTGGCATCTTTGGCCTAAAGTGTCTCCCTACTGTCGCGAAATCTATTGTTTTCGGCCGCCGGGGCACCGGGCACAACCATCTAGCCTCGGAAATGCGGGCGCAGGAGTCTGTCAGCTTGAGAGTATTTCGCTATCCCTTGCGAGCCCTGGTCGGAGACTATATTCGCAGCTCGATCGGTGTGGCGGTGGGGCTGTCCGTCCTCCTGACCGTCCCGGCATCTACGACCATCATTGTCATCTTCGGCGGCGTCACGCTGGCATTCTTGATATTCGGCTTGCGCACGGTGCAACACCACGTCATGCAAGTGGCCTTGACGGAAGAGGGTTTGGGGTGCCGCGACTTTCGCACCAGAGCGTTGCCTTGGGATGATCTCAGTCTCGTGAAACTCAGGTTTTTCGGCACCCGCAAGCAAGCCGCGCGCGACGACGGCAGCGGCTTCATGCAGATCACGCTCAAGGGTGCCGGTGTATCCATGACCTTTGAATCGTCGCTTGAGGGTTTTGAACTGCTGGCATGGCGGGCAACCAAGGCGGCGCGCGACAACGGCGTTTCTCTGGATCCGGCGACGGCGGGCAACTTCCTGCAATTGGGTATCGACGCCGATGGTGATGTTCCACCGCCGGGGAACGACCCGGATTTTAGCCACTAGAGCGGGGCGTTCTTCTTGGGGGATCTTTTAAACGTCAAGGACCTTCGCGTCAGTTTCAATCTGCCCGAAGGGCGATTGGACGCCGTTCGGGGGGTCGATTTCCGGCTTCGGCACGGCTCGACGCTTGCCCTCGTCGGTGAGTCCGGATCGGGGAAATCAGTCGTCTCGCAAGCGATACTGGGCATTCTTCCAAAAATCGGCGAGATCAGCAGCGGCGAAATTCTCTTTGCCGACCCCGCCGACGACGGCGCCATCATCGACATCGCAAAACTGGCCCCCAATGGCGCCCATATGCGGGCCATCCGCGGCGGGCGCATATCCATCGTTTTCCAGGAGCCGATGACGTCACTGTCGCCGGTCCACACGGTTGGCAATCAAATTAGCGAAGCCTTGCACCTGCACCGTAAGGTCAGCCAGCAACAGGGGCAGGAGATCGCCCTGGACATGCTCCGTCTGGTCAGCTTCCCGGACCCTGAAAAGGCTTTGAAAACCTACCCCTTCGAGCTGTCCGGCGGTTTGCGACAACGCGCCGTTATTGCCATGGCCTTGGTCTGTCGGCCCGCCCTGCTCATCGCCGACGAGCCGACGACGGCCTTGGACGTCACCATCCAGGCGCAGATCCTCAAACTCATCAAGGAGCTGCAGTCCGAGCTGAACATGGCCGTGCTGATGATCACCCACGATCTCGGTGTCGTCGCCAACGTCGCCGACGAGGTCGTGGTCATGTACCACGGCGAAGTCATGGAATCCGGCACGCTCGACGATATCTACCGGGCGCCGCAACATCCCTACCTCAAGGCCCTGCTGCGCGCCGTACCACGCTTTCATATGAAGCCCGGCGAGCGCCTGGTGCCGATCCGCGAAATCAAGCAAAACACCGACAGCCGCTGGCTGACGGCAAGCCGTGGGAACGCGGCGCCGTCAACGAGCCCTGCGGCACCGCTGCTCAAGGTTGAGCATGTCAGCAAGAGCTTTTCGATCCGCAAAACCGGGTTCCTGGGCGGCGGTTCGGGCGCAAGTGTGCTGGCGGTCGACGACGTGAGTTTTGAGGTCCGGCGTGGCGAGTGCCTGGGACTGGTCGGCGAAAGCGGATGCGGCAAGACCACCCTGTCAAAGATCATCATGCGCGCACTGACTCCCGACGCCGGTCGCATCACCTTTGACGACCACGGCAGCCCGCTGGACGTACTGTCCATGGACAGGGAAACCCTGGCCGCATTCCGCCGCCGCATTCAGTTCA
>JAJFGM010000635.1 GCA_021776145.1 Kiloniellaceae bacterium
CGCCGAGGCGACGAGATTGTCGAGGCGGTCGAGCGACACCTCGAGCACATCCATGGCGCGTTGTCCGCGCGTCGCCTCTGCCGGGACAAGGCGGCGCAGGGGCTCCAGCGACTGCCGCATGATGGCGATCGGGGTCTTGAATGCGTGCGCGTTGTCTTCCGCCGTCAGGCGAATGCTTTCGGCGGATTCCTGCAGCGCCGCCGTCATGCGGTCGAACTCCTCGGCCACGACGGCCAGTTCCGGCACCTCGTTCTGTTCGGTGAAGCCCTTCTTGTCGGCCTGGCCGGTGCGGATGTTGTGGGCGAGGTCGCGGAAGCTCATCAGGCTGCGCCAGATCGTCGCGAAGATACCGATGGTGAACAGCGCCATGAGCAAATAGATGCCGGCGGCGATCTTGACTTCCAGCGTCTTCCAATAGGGCTCGCCGATGGCGCGGCCGAGAAACTCCGAGGCGCCATGGGTGGTGATCACCGCCCAGCAGCCGCTTTCTGTGTTGATCGCCGAGATCGAGGTGTAGAGCACCTGGCGGCCGGAATCGACCCTGTGACGCAGCGCCATGGGCAGCTCGCCACGGCAACTGCGCGCGATGTTGTCGAAGACCCCGCGTTCGACGAGGCGGGCGCGCTCGGCCTCCAGTTCGCTGGGCGCGACCGACGGTTTCGAGGCAACGAAAAAAAAGTTTTCGGTGCCGATTTCGCCGGTTGGGCGATAGAGGACCCTGATGCCGGTATGGGGCGCGACGAACCGCTCGAGGTCGGCGTTGAGCGAGGGCAGCGACGACAGGTCCTGACTTTCCAGCGCCGGCCGCAGACCCTCGGCCACAACGCGGCCCTGCTCACGCAGGCTTTCGAGAAGCAGTATGCGGGTCTCCTCGTCGGCGGCACGAAACTCCTTGTAGAGGATCACCGGCACGGCGATGAAAATCGCCAACAGCAGAACCAGCTTGCTGATCAGCGATCGGAAGGGCTTGCCGAGCAGGGGGCCGCGCCAGCCGGATGGCAAAAGGGTCTCCGGCCGTATCATGAGCTAGACCCCGTGGTCGGCGCCGGCTTTTCTCCAGCGATAGCCGTAACCGGGATAGTTCTCGATGCCTTCGAAGTGGCCGTCGACGTCTCGGAACTTCTTGCGGATTCGCTTGATGAAGGAGCGCACATTGGCGCGGTAGCCGTCGGGCCCATAGCCGGCAACGAAATCCTTGCCGCGCACGATGTCGTATATCTGCCGATAGGTGACATCGCCGCCGTCGCGCGTCGCGAGGAAATGAACGATGGTAAACTCGGTCAGGGTGAGATCGATTTCCTGGCCCTGCCAAAAGGCACGATTGATGTCGGTGCGCAGATCGAGGTCGCCAAGCAGGAAGCGATCGGACACGGTGTCCGGTACCTCGCCCGCGCCTGAGGGTTTGCCACCCTCGGTGATGATTTTCAGGCGCTGCAGGATGATCGGCAAGCGGCGGGACTTGTCGATAAAATCGACCGCGCCCCACTTCAGCGCCGCTTCCTCGTAAATCTCGTCGGTCAAGACCGTGAGGAAAATGACCGGCGTATGAATCTTGTATTCACGCATGTGGCGCAGGACGGCCAAACCGTCGAGGCCGGGCATGCGCCAATCCAACAGCACGGCCTCGACGCTTTCGCCCGAGCGCAGGAACTCGAGCGCCGATTCGCCGTTGGCGAAATCGATCACGTCGTAGCCTTCCTCGGCAAGGTTGAGGCCAAGCGACTCACGGAACAGGTCGTCATCATCGACGATGGCGACGCGGCTATAGGGGCTCTCTGCGATGAGGGTTTGAGCTAGCATTGTCATTATTGGCTAAGCGCCTTCTCCCTTTTGATACTCACCAGGTATTTGCTGCCGTCGGCACGGGCGATGAGTGTGTTGAGGCAATAGCGCAGGCGCGTCTGGTCGTCGCCCGCCGTGCCGCGGGGCGCGGCACTGTCGGCTTCGTCGATCTTGTAGGCCAAGGCGCGAAACCCGCTGCCGCCGACGCGGGGATAAAAGAAGACGCGCATATCGCAGTTCGGCGAGTCATAAGCCCAGACCAGAGCCGGCGGCTGTTCTATCAATCGTGTCGGTGGCCCCAGGATGTTCGCGGTCTTCTCGAAATCCAGCCCAATCAAGGCATTGGGATCGACGATTACGGTGGAAACCATGGGCTGCGGCGGTGTGGCGATGGTTTCGCGTCCGCGACGCGCGGGCTTGCTGTAGAGCTGCCGGGCCAGGAGTTGCGTCAGTTCGGGCTTGCGCTGCGGGATCGGCGGCATGTCGTCGGTAAGGTCCACAAGAGACTGCGGCGGGGGCTCGGGTGGTTCGGCGGACGCCGGCGGTTCCGCGCCAGACCGCAGAGCCTGCATCTCTTCGAGCTCAACGCAGGCGGAAAGGGTCAGCAATGCCAACAGGGCCGCGCCTATGGGGCGTAACTTGGTTTTCAATGTCTTGGCCTGCACCCGCCTGGGCCCAATGTCGACGATTGACCATTTTGCGTTGCTCTCGCTTAAAGGAGTCCTAACGGTTAATCTCGTTAAGAATATGGCGTCGGGGGCCGCGAAACGCCGCGCTCTGCAAAGGTCGTTTCAGAGTATAAAACCATGTAAAATCTGGATATTCTCAGCGACAAACCATCGGATTCAGCGCCAACTCGCGGCTCAAATAGAAAACGTCGGAAAAGGCCTGCGAAAGGCGCGTTGACAAGCAAAGCCATGCTTGGTTTCAATTGTCCGAAAAGCGGTCACAGAAGTTCCAGCCACGCCACAATGTTTCGCGCTACAATGTTTCGTGCCACGTTGTCTCATGCCACGTTGATTGGGGCGATTTATCGGTGCTGAATGATGGGAAACGGGCCCACGGGGCCACAGAGGAGGTCGAAGGATGATCGTTAACAACAAAAAGCGCCTGTCGCGGCGCTCGTTCCTTGCCGGGACCGGAACCGCCGCCGTTGGCCTGAGCCTTCTTCCCAAGGCCGGCTGGAGCGCCGAGGAAGCCAAGTTGAACTTTTACAACTGGGACACCTACATCGGCGAAACCACGCTGGACGACTTCACGGACGCCAGCGGCATCGAGGTCAAGATGGACCTCTACGCCGACAACACCGAACTTATTGCCAAGCTCAAGGAAGGCAATCCCGGCTACGACGTCATCGTTCCCACCAACGACTATGTCGAGCGCATGATCGAAGCCGAGATGCTGGATCCGCTCGACGGCTCGATGATCCCCAACAGCAAGAACATCGATCC
>JAJFGM010000636.1 GCA_021776145.1 Kiloniellaceae bacterium
GAACAGGCGGTTGATGCCGTTGAGAGCGGCATAGGCCTGGGTGAACTGCGTGCGAAAGCGGTCCCAGTCGAGGCCGCTGTCAAGGTCCCGCAGCTCGGCGTGGATGGCGGCCAGCGAACGGGTGCCGTCGATGCGGGCGAGGATCGCCGGTGCCAGGCGCGGCAGCGGTAGTCGTAGCGCCAGCCCGTCAAAATCGACTTTCAAGGTTAGGTCGCGCTGTGCCGCCTTGGCCAACGCGGCGGCTTCGACCTCGCGCAGACTGGGGATGGCCTCGGGAGCGATCTTGGCGACCGTCTCGCCCGTGGCCGCCGTGACATAAAAAACATGCGCCTTGATATTGCCGGCCAGCTTCTCGGCCATGGCGGCGCGCGCGACGGGATCCAGGCCCTTAACCGCCTGCAACAGGCGCGCGTCTTTCAGATAGCTGGCGGGGTCGTAGCGGGCCGGTTCAATGAAGGCGGCCAGCTTGAGGCCCGCCTTGGCCACCATCTCGGCCAGTTCTCCGACCTCGAAGGCACGATCGCGGGCGTGTAGCAGCAGGTCCACCAGTTCGGCGTCGCTGCGTCGGTGGTCGCCGAGGAAGGGATTGCGGCGCAGCCAATTGCTGGCCGGCAGGGTTTCCAGCAAGCGGCGTGCCAGCTTGACCTGTTCGGCGAGGGGCAGGTCCCCGGCCAGCTGCCTGAGCAGGGCCTGGGTCTCATAGACGCCGCGACGACCGAAGCGGCCATAAAGCATGAGCCCCATGCCGCCCTCCGGCGCCAGTAGCCCGGCCAGCGCGGTCAGGCCGGCCTGTGGGTCCGGCAGGTGATGCAGGACGCCGCAGCAATCGATGTAGTCGAAGGATCCAGCCACCTCGGAAGGGGGCGCCAACAGTGAGCCGGTGACGAAACGGATGTTGTCGAGTCCGCGCACCGTGGCCCGCGCCTCGGCAATCTCGCGGGCACGCTGCGACAGGTCCAGATAGGTGACCTCGCCGCCGCCGCCGCCGCCGCCACTGCCACCGCCGCCACTGCCACCGCTGCCTCGGGCCTCGGCGAGCTGCTGTGCCAGCATGATGGCGGCGTCGCCGGTGCCGCCGCCGGCAACCAGGGCGCGGAAGGGTTTGGCGAAGTCGCGCCGCCCGGCAAAGAGGTAATGATTGAGTTCGAGCAAATTGCTGGGCGAGCCGGTGATCAGGCGTCGCTTTTCCTCGCGCGGATCGCGGGCCGGATAGGGATAGGCCTCGTATTGCTGCGTTACCGCGTCGGTCATCTGCTCCCTGCCTGACGGGACGAACGTCGCCTTGATCCCATCTCACGCCTAGCCGGTGGTAATGACGACCTTGCCCGTCGATCTGCGGGACTTCAACATCTGCATTGCTTCGGCCGCCGCTTCGAAGGGCGCGCTGTGCGAAACGTGCGGTTTCAGCTTGCCAGCTTCGTACCAGGCGAAAAGCTCGTCGAACTGGGTTTCCAGCAGTTCGGGGGCGTGCTGGCGGTAGGAACCCCAATAAAACCCCAGGGCCGCGATGTTCTTGACCAGCAGGATGTTGGCCGGGATCTGCGGCACCTCGCCGCCGGCGAAACCGATGATCAGAATGCGCCCGCCCCAGGCGGTGCAGCGCAGCGACGCTTCGAAGACCTTGCCGCCGACAGGATCGAAGACGACATCGGCGCCGCGTCCGCCGGTCAGCGCCTTGACCCGGGCGCGGATGTCCTCGCTGCGATAGTCGATGCCGTGGTCGGCGCCGTGTTGCAGGGCGACGGCAAGTTTGTCGGGGCCGCCGGCGCTGGCGATCACCGTTGCCCCCAGGGCCTTGCCGGCCTCGACCGTGGCCAGGCCGACGCCGCCGGCGGCGCCGTGCACAAGCAGCGTTTCTCCAGCCTTGAGGTCGGCCTGCCAACGCAGCGCCCCGTGCGCCGTCCCGTAGGTGACGGGAAATCCAGCCGCGGTGACGAAGTCCATGCTGTCGGGAATGCGAAAGACGCCGGCTTCCGGCGCCACGCCGACTTCGGCGAAGGCGCCGCTGTCGGGCAAGGCGACGACCCGGTCGCCGGGCGCCACCCGGGTCACCCCGGCGCCGATGGCGGTGACCGTTCCGGCCGCCTCAAGACCCGGCGAGAAGGGGAAGGGTTTCTTGACCTGGTACTTGCCTTCGATCATCAGCAGGTCGGCGAAGTTGACGCCGGCGGCGGCGATTGCAAGCTGGACCTCGCCGGGACCGGGTTCGGGCGTCTCTATTTCGCCCAGAACGAGGCTCTCGGGCCCGCCCCAGGCTGTGCACAACAGGGCGCGCATGCTTGGTTCTCCTTGTTGTCCACAGACCCTAGAAGGGCGCGTCGCCTAAAACGGTGCGTCGGCGGCCTTTTGGATGACGCCGACCTCGGTGCCGGCGCGGTTGCGCAGGTGCGGTTCCAGACTGTCCTTCAGCTTGCGGCAATCATCTTCGTTGAGCGCGCCGAGGTCCCGCAGAATCTGGCCCATCAGGTGCTCGGAGGCGCGTCCGGCGCCGTCGTCGACCTTGAGGGCGATGCCCAGGCCGAGTCCCGGCAGGCTGCCGCAATAGACACCCTCGGCGCCGGTTTTGATCAGCACCCGTTCGCCGGTCACCTGCATGACAATGCTGCAGAAGCGGCCGCTGCCGGCAACCATCAAGGGCTCGGCCGCCATGGCGCGGCGCACGCGGGCACAGGCGGCTTGCCGCGCTTCCGGCTGATCGCCGGGATTGGCCAGGCGCGCCATGGCCAGGGCCATGTTTTTGAGCGGAATGCCGACGACGGGAATGCCGCAGCCGTCGATGCCGCGCGGCGCGGCGCCCAGATCGAGCCCGGTCATGGCCTCGACAATGCCGAGCACCCGCTGCTGCACGGGATGCTCGTACTTGATGTAGCCGCAGGTGGGGTGGCCAAGGTGCCGCGCCACCGAAAGAAAGCCGCTGTGCTTGCCCGAACAGTTGTTGTGCGCCTTGGTCGGCTCGCCGCCGCCGCGCAGCAAGGTCATGGCCGAGGCTTCGTGGTAGGGCAGGTGGGCGCCGCACTCCAGGTCGTCTACGCTGCAACCGATGCGCTCCAGCCAGGCCACAACCGCCTCGACATGGCGCGGCTCGCCGCCGTGGCTGGCACAGGCGAGGGCGACTTGGGCGTCGCCCAAGCCGAAGGCCTCGGCCGCGCCGCTTTCGACCAGCGCCAATGCCTGCAGGGGCTTGATCGCCGAGCGGGCGAAAACCGGGTTCTCGGTGTCGCCGCCCTGCAGGACGATGCGGCCTTGCGGGTCGCTGACGGCAAAGGCCGCGCGGTGGCGGCTTTCCACCATGTTGCCGCGCGTCACCTCGACGACGGTGGGATTTCCGCTCTGCGGCGGTGGGGTGGGGATGTTCATCTTGTCTCCAACGTGAAAAGGTGCCGTCGCGGCCAAGTCAGCGGCGGCCGGCGGCGCCCGGCGGCGCAAAGCAACTTGCCTCTGCTGGCCGGGGCATGCAAGTTTTCGCCGCCGCCGGGTGCCTATAAGTACCCCGTCGCGACCGGAGTTCGAGAAATCGAATTCAACGGGTTCCCCAATCCGGCCACGAGGTCTGACGAAAGCATGCGTGGATATTTTGCCATCGGGGCAGAAGGCATCAGCAAGCCCATGAACCTGGGCGGTTTGCTGCGCACGGCGCATGCCTTCGGCGCCAGTTATTTTTTCACCGTCAACGCCGCCTTCAACGCGCGCGAGGTCAAGCACTCCGACACGTCCGACGCGGCGCAGCAACTGCCGCTTTATATTTATGACAGCATCAATGAGCTGCAGTTGCCGCGTGGCTGCGCCCTCGTCGGCATCGAGCTGACCGATGCGGCCATCGAGCTGCCGAGTTTCCGCCATCCCAACGCGGCGGCTTATGTGCTGGGCCCGGAGCGCGGCAGTCTATCGCCGGAAATGACGGCCCGCTGCGATCATGTCGTTAAGATTCCAACGCGTTTCTGCGTCAATGTCGGTACTGCCGGGGCCATCGTCATGTACGATCGCATGCTCTCGTTTGGGCGTTTCGCCCGCCGCCCGGTCAATCCGCGTGCCACATCGGAACCTCTGCCCGCGCATGTCCAAGGCGGCCAGGTTATCCGCGCAAAGCGCGATGACAAATAGATGCGGCCGCCGCCGGTCCTCGATCGATCAGCCTGATCGCCGATTCACATGTGCGTGATGTTAATTCACCGGTTTTTTTGCTCCGCCGTTTGGTGTACCTAAGTCCGCGGCGCGGTTGACTCGTGATCGATTCGATTCCGGCACTGGATTTCTTTGTGCCGTTGCCACGGGCGGTCTAAGACCGCTTGTCCGTTGCGGCCTGAAATGGGAAGCGTGATGCTGAGCAGATTAATTCCCCTGGTTCTTGTCCTGACTTTCGCCCTGATCGCCGGCGTGGCTTTTGAGCGACCGGCCGTCGCCCAAGGCACCGAACGCCTTGGCGATTTCGGCGATTGGAGTGCCTTCAAATTTACCGAAAATGGCGCCACCGCGTGCTACATGGCCAGCGAGCCGATCAAGGCCGAAGGCCAGTACACGAAGCGCGGCGCCATCTATGCCCTGGTGACGCACCGTCCCGCCGAAGGGCGCCGCGACGAAGTCAGCTTCGTGGCCGGCTATTCCTACAAGAAGGACAGTGCCGTCGAAATCCGCGTCGGCAAGTCGGTGAAGAAGCTCTTCACCCAGGACGACACCGCCTGGGCCGCCGACAAGGATACCGACCAGGCCCTGGTCAAGGCCATGATCAGGGGCAACGATATGGTCGTGAGTGGCATGTCGGAGCGCGGCACGAAGACCAAGGACACCTATTCCCTGAAGGGTTTCACCAAGGCCTACAAGGCGATGGATAAACACTGCCCGAAGTAACCGGGGCTGTCGGCGGACTGGAGGGTTGCCGGTGGCGGCGCCAGATGCGTTGCGCTTGCGGTCGGTCCCTGGGTCGCCTATGTGTCTAAC
>JAJFGM010000637.1 GCA_021776145.1 Kiloniellaceae bacterium
GCCGAAGAAAAGCTCTCCTTCCAAGCCGAGGTCAGCCGACTGTTGGACATCGTCGCCAACGCGCTCTATTCGAACAAGGAAATCTTCCTGCGCGAGCTCGTCTCCAACGCCTCCGACGCCTGCGACCGGCTGCGCTACGCAGCGCAGCTTCAAAGCGATCTGTTGGGCGACGACAGCGACTTTCAGATCACAGTCGCCAGCGATGCCAAGGCCAAGACGCTTGTTATCAGCGACAACGGCATTGGCATGAACAGGGAAGACCTGATCGAAAGCCTAGGCACAATCGCCAAATCCGGGACCGCAGCCTTTGTCGCCGGGCTCGAAAACAAGGAGGACGGCGCCAATCTTATCGGTCAGTTCGGCGTCGGATTTTATTCTTCCTTCATGGTCGCCGACAGCGTCGAGGTCCTCAGCCGCAAGGCCGGCGACACCGAGGGCTGGCGCTGGACCTCGGACGGGCACGGCGAGTTCACCATCGAGGAATGCGCCGATACACCGGCGCGCGGCACCCGCATCACGCTTCATATGAAGAAGGGACAGGAGGAGTTCCTCGATCCGCAGCGTCTGCGCGGCATCGTCAAGACCTACAGCGACCACATTGCGATCCCCGTCGCTCTTGTGGGCAAGGAGAAGACCGAAACGTTGAACTCGGCCTCGGCGCTGTGGACGCGGCCGAAGTCGGAGATCAGCGAGGAGCAATACAAAGAGTTCTACCACCACGTCGGCCACGCCTTCGACGACCCCTGGCTGCGCCTGCATTTCAAGGCCGAAGGCATGATCGAGTATTCCGGCCTGCTCTACGTCCCCTCGACCAAACCCTTCGACCTCTTCCACCCCGACCGCAAGCACGGCCTAAAGCTCTACGTCCGCCGCGTTTTCATCACCGACGACTGCGCCGAGCTGCTGCCCTCTTACCTGCGCTTCCTGCGCGGCGTCATCGATACCGAAGACCTGCCGCTCAACATCAGCCGCGAGCTGCTGCAGCACAATCCGATGCTGGCGAAGATCCGCAAGGCGCTGGTCAAGCGCGTCGTCGGCGAGTTGACCAAGCAGGCAAAGAAAAAACCCGAGGACTATCTGGCTTTCTGGGACAATTTCGGGGCCGTGCTCAAGGAAGGTCTCTACGAGGACGAGACGCAACGCCCGGCGCTTTTGGAGCTGGCTCGTTTCGCCAGCAGCCTCGCGGACCAGCCGACCGGTCTGGACGGCTATGTCGAGCGTATGAAAGACGGCCAGGACGCGATCTATTACATCAGTGGCGAGTCCGCCGAGGCGCTGTTGAAAAGCCCGCAGCTCGAGGGCTTCGCCGACAAGGGTATCGAGGTGTTGCTGCTCACCGATTCGGTCGACGAATTTTGGCTGAGCACGGTGCCGCAGTACAAGGATCTGCCCTTCAAGTCGGCGACCCGTGGCGACATCGACCTCGGCAAGGTCAAGGCAAAGGACGCGGACAGCAGCGAAGGCAAGGACAAGGACAAAAGCGACGAAGAGGCCCCGGCCGAGGTATCGGCCCTGGTTGCCTTCGTCAAACTGGCACTGAAGGACGAAGTCAAGGACGTGCGCGCCTCGAAACGCCTGACTTCGAGCGCCGTCTGCCTGGTCGCCGACGACGGCGACATCGACATGCACCTGGAACGCCTGTTGAAGCAGCATCGCCAACTCGACAGCAGCGCCACGCGCATTCTCGAAATCAACCCCAGACATTCGCTGATCAAGAGTCTCGCCGCCCAGGTTGGCAAGGACGGCGCCGCCGCGGAGCTGGAAGAAGTGGCGCGGCTTCTGCTCGACCAGGCACGTATCCTGGAAGGCGAGCCGCTGCCCGATCCAGCCGCTTTCGCGGCGCGCTTGACGCGCCAGGTCGAAGGCAGCTTGAAGGGCTTGTGAACCGGGCGCCGGAAGCACCAGGCCCAGCCGCCTGGGCGAACGATCTAGCAGGCGCGATGTATTGGGTTGGGTGAGACCGACTTACGTCGGCTCGAGGTCCATTTTGACGGCGCCGAGGATGCGCCCGCTGCCGTGCTCTTGTACCAGGATGGCGCAGCCGTCGCGGCCTTGTTCCTGGGCGATGTCGAGGTCGAGTTTGATCTCCAGGCGTTCGCCGTTCCAGGACCCGATCTTGCGCAGTTCGCGTACCACGTTGTGATAACTCAGCTGTTTGCCGGCGTTTTCGCCACTGGCAATGTCGACTTTGTGTTCATCGTCGAAAATTGCCAGCCATACGGTCGCATCGCCGTCAACCGGCGGCGCGCCGGAGTCGATGACGACCGTGCCGCTGTTTAAGCTGCTGTGCGACGGTTCGGCGATGTAGCGCACGGCAACGCGCTCGCCCTGACGCGACGCAGTCTCTATGGCTTCGACCACCTGACTCTGCTTGGATCCAACGACATCGGCGTTGCCGTCAATGATCATCTGCGGCGTGTAGACGTAGCGCAGCGACAGTTCGCGCGCGTATTCGCGCTGGCGCTTGGTGTATTCCGGCGAGGCGAAAACGTCCTTCCAGCCGATATAGTCCCAATAGTCCACGTGGAACGAAAGGGCCAGAACCGAGGGATGCTCGGCGAGTTTGCCAAGTAAGGCATCGGCCGGCGGGCAGGAATAGCAGCCTTGCGACGTGAAGAGCTCGACCACCACGGAACGCGCGACATCGACAGAGAGTTCATCCGAGGCCTGCGCCTCGGCGACGGCCGACTCGCCCGACACCAGATTATTGGGAAACTGCCCGAGTCCGAGGTATAGGCCGGCCGCAAGCAACAAGGCGCCCGCGGCAAGCAATGCGAAAAGACGTTTCATGGCATGGAAAATAGGCGCCGCTGAGCTTCACAAGCGAATCACATTCGGGTGACACGGAAGTATAATAAAAAAAACTCTAATTCAACTGTTGATATAAATTCCCTTCGCGCGCCCGAACTTCGACCTGCATATCGATCAAATCTTCCGCCGCACCGAAGAAACTGCCTTGAAGTGGCAGCGCCTGCGCGGGTTCCCGGGCCACGGCGATGCAAATCAGATTGGCACCACCGACGAGCCCGTTGGTCGGGTCGATACATCCGCCGGACAGTACTAGGCATGGGTTTCGCCCGCACCCTGCAAAGTCGAGCCAGGTGGCTCGTCGCTTGGCGGCTCTCGTTCGCTGCCCAAATCATAGCCACTTGGATCATGGCTACTTGGATCATGGCTGCTGGGATCATGGCTGCTGGGATCATAGAGGTAGCCCGAGACGAAGCGCGCGGCGAAACCCAGAGCGCGAACGGCGGACATCATCAAGAGCGTGAGGTCGCGACAGGATCTGCGGCCAAGATCGAGAGTCTCGGCAGGGGCCTGGGCCCCCACCCTGTAGCTCCGTTCGTAGGCGAAGGAGTGGTTTATGCCGCGCGTCATGTCGACCAGGAGATCTTGGGTGTCGACGCGATCGCGATCCTGGAGGAAAGCTTGGGCCCATTTGGCGACCTTTCGGTCCGGATCCTCATCCTGCCGGCGCATGCAGCTTTCGAGATCGGCCACTTCGTCGCGATCGTAGTCGAAAGGATAACAACGGGCAGTTTCCGAGATCTGAAACTCGGGATCGTCGAATCCGAAATCCTCGATGCGAATGCGGCTGTCAAAAACAAGTTCATCGGCCGAGCCGTCGAAGCTGGCGATGGCGACAGAGTTGGAGAAAACACCGTGCAACCAACGCACCCGCGCCTGGGGCGAAATCTCAAGGCGGCTCTCGATCAGGCGCAGATCGTGGCTGTCACGCGGTCGAAACATCAACCGATATTCTCCGAACCGCGCCGGCTTGTTGTAGCGGTAACGTGTGATGTGATGAACCGACAGAAGGGTCACGGCAGATCCCCGGGGAAAGCTGGGAAAAAATTTTTACGGATTGAAGGGGTGCGGCCAACAGAGCGGTTCCGCCGGACGCGCTCGGCACGATCGCGGCGGCAAAAAAAATGATTTTGCTCGGCGTCTCAGTGTTTTAGCCTGCGGCGCATGATCTACCTTTTGCGTCACGGCGAAACTCTGTGGAACCGGCAACGGCGACTGCAAGGCCAGCGGGATTCGCCGCTGACACTACGCGGCATCCGCCAGGCCCAGGCGCTTGGCCAGCTCTTGCGCGACCTGCTGGACGCGCCCGAGACCTGGTCCATGGTCAGCAGCCCCCTGCCGCGAACCTGGCAAACCGCCGTCATTGTCGGCCAGACGTTGGGTTGGAACTGCGCCGAAATCCGGCAGGATTCAAGGCTGCAGGAACGCGCCTTCGGGGCCTGGGAAGGGTTGACCCACGACGAGATCGTTGAACGCGATCCGGCGGGTTGGAGCGCCCGCAACGCCGATCGCTGGAACCACAAGAGCGGCGACGGCGAGAGCTACTCACAAGTCGCCGAACGCCTGACCGCATGGCTGGCCGAGCAGGAGGATACGGCAAGACTAGGGCCTGTTGAGATTCAGGTTGCGGTCTCGGCGGGAGCGGATTTTTGCCAGGG
>JAJFGM010000638.1 GCA_021776145.1 Kiloniellaceae bacterium
CTGAGATGTCGAAGCTGGAACTGACCGACACACCGCTCTCGTCCGTTGCAGTGACGGCCACCGTGACGTCGCCGACATCGCCGTTCCCGGGTGTGCCGCTGAGCTCACCCGTGGCGCTGTCGATGGAGAGCCAATCCGGCAAGGCCGAGCCATCGGCCAAGGTTGCGGTGAACGTTAGGCTATCGCCCGCGTCGATATCGGAGAAACTCCCCGAGACGTCGAAGGAGAAGGCCGCGTCTTCGGTCGCCGTGCTGTCGCTGATCGAGGTAACCGTCGGCGCGTCGTTCACATTCTCGACTGAGATGTCGAAGCTGGAACTTACCGATGCACCACTTTCGTCGGTCGCCGTGACACTGACCGCGATATCGCCGACATTGCCATTGCTTGGTGTGCCGCTGAGTTCGCCGGTGGCGCTGTCGATGGAGAGCCACGACGGCAGATCCGAGCCGTCGGCAAGCGTCGCCGAATAGGACAGGCTGTCGCCGGTGTCAACATCGGCAAAGCTGCCCGAGACATCGAAGGAGAAGGCCGCGTCTTCGGTCGCGGTCGTGTCGGAGATGCTGGTAACAGTAGGCGCGTCGTTCACATTTTCGACCGTGAGGTCGAAGTTGGAACTGACCGACGCACCGCTCTCGTCGGTGGCAGTGACGGCCACCGTGACGTCGCCGACATCGTCGTTCCCGGGCGTCCCGCTAAGTTCGCCCGTGTTGCTGTCAATGGACAGCCACGACGGCAAGGCCGAGCCATCGGCCAAGGTCGCGGTAAACGTCAGGCTATCGCCGACGTCAACATCGGAGAAACTCCCCGAGACGTCGAAGGAGAAAGCCGCGTCCTCGGTCGCCGTGGTGTCGCTGATCGATGTAACCGTCGGCGCATCGTTCACATTTTCGACTGAGATGTCGAAGCTGGAACTGACCGACGCACCGCTCTCGTCCGTTGCAGTGATGGCCACCGTGACGTCGCCGACATCGTCGTTGCCCGGCGTCCCGCTAAGTTCGCCGGTGGTGCTGTTGATGGAGAGCCAAGAGGGAAGCGCAGATCCATCGGAGAGAGTCGCCGAATAGGACAGGCTATCGCTAACGTCAACATCGGTGAAACTCCCCGAGACATCGAAGGAGAAGGCCGCGTCCTCGGTTGCGGTCGCATCCGAGATCGACGTCACCGTCGGCGCGTCGTTGACGTTGTCGATCGTGAGATCGAAACCAGCGATGACGGTTTCGCCAGCCTGATCGGTCGCCGTAACCGAGAGAGCGATGTCGCCGACATCGCCGTTGTCGGGAGTGCCTGCCAAGATGCCCGTATCGGCGTCCAACGAGAGCCAAGCGGGAAGCGGCGTGCCATCCTCCAAGGTGATGGCGTAGCTCAGCCGGTCACCGGCATCAACGTCGTCGAAAGCCGCCGAAAGGTCGAGGCTCAAAGCCGAGTCTTCGGCGGTCGACACGTGCGCCAATCCCGTGGTCGTCGGCCCCTCGTTGACGTCGGTAATTGCAATCGTGAATGACTCGCTGCTGCTCAATCCGGAGTCATCAGTGACTGTCACATCGACTTGTTGTGTCGCTTTGCTTTCGAAATCGAGGTCCGCACCAACCTTCACAACCAATTGGTTGCCAATAATTTCAAAAGGGCCAGCGTCGCCGTCCGCCAGGCTATAGATCAGTGGACCGCCGTCCGGATCGCTTGCCGAAAAGGTTGCCACCACCGTACCGGCGGCGGCATTCTCGGCAACGCTCCCGCCCGAAACGCTTAGATCATCAGGCGGCCGCAGAACACTGTCGCTCGTCGGCGCCGTCGCGTCATCGCCCACGCTGGGTTGCCTCGGCGTGGCGTCATCAACAGCATCGGCAAGGAGCGGTTCTTCCGAGTCGGCGACTTCACTCACGGGCGACTCGGCTGTTAGGCCCGCAAGGCCACCGCCCGGTGCCTCATTGGCAGGCGGCTGCACTTCAGGGCCTCGCCCCCGTCCGGACGCCCCGGCCTCGGTCTCTATGTTTTGCGGGTCGTAGTTCGTTTCGCCGGTTTTGCCGTTTATCGGGAGGACCGTAGTTTCGCCGCCGAGGATCGCGTCAGCCGGCTCGGCTTCGTTATCATCCCTGGCTTGCGTTACAGCAGCCTCGCTGCTGGGCAAGCTGCGCTCGTCATCGCCGGAACCGTAGTGCAGATTGGCGTGGCTTTTATCTTCCTCGAGCTTCGATGCCGGAGCCTCGAAGGCCTCATCCGTGAGCCGTCTTTCGCGCGATGCGACGACAGTGCCCGAATGCGCTTCGTCCGCCCCACCCCTGTCGGCCGGTTTAGCGGTATCTGAGCCGCTCGAATTCTCGGTCGCCATACCTGGTACCTTCCTCGTCGCCCGAAACCGTCGCCAAAAACCGTCGCCATTCAGGCACGGTTCGCCGCGGCAATCGGAATCACCGTCCTCCCCGCCTTTTTGGTATCAAAATCTCCTTAAAAAAACGCTAGATCTCTTATTTATTAGAATGATCTAAATTAATTCACCCCATATCTACTAACCATCTGACAGGCTTTAGCTTTTGCAGTGATCTGCAAGTTCAGACAGGCTGATACTCAGCCCTTCCAGACAGTCGGGTATGATGAATTGTCCGGCTGCGGCAGGCCGGCGACAAACGAAGCTGAAAACCGGTGAAAGAAGCGGTTCATCATCCCGTCGACTATGGGTATCATGGCGCGACTGGGAAAATCATGGCGCGACTGGGGTCGCCTTCCCGAGAGTACAGCGGATCATGTTCGTCTTTCACCTGACCCAACAACTTCGACCACGGCGGCGACGACGGCGCCTTTGCGGTCTGTTGGCGGGCGTCTTCAGCCTCTTGTGTACGCCGGGCTTGGCACAAAACGACCAGGACCTGCTCGGCGAACCACGCCAATACCTGACGTGGAGAACCGTGACGCTGAGAGAGGTGGCACAACACCACCAGCTCGACATTGGCGAACTGCGCCGCGCCAATCCCGAGCTCGATGGCGAGGTTTTGCCGGGCGGCACATTGCTCTCCCTGCCAAGCGGCCGCCTCTTGCCCAACGTCGCGCGCGACGGGATCGTCGTCAATCTGGCCGAGTCCCGGCTCTATGTCTTTGGCGACCGACCCGATACGGCTCTCTCCTTTCCTATTACCGTTGCCGACCGCAATTGCGGCGCGGCGATCGGTCCGGCCGAAGTATCGGACCTGCGCGTACGCCCGGCTTGGACCGTCCCGGCCGCCTGGCATGCGCTCGATCCGAAGCTGCCGGAAACCATTTTGCCCGGGCCCGCCAATCCCTTGGGCGCCTTCGCCATCGATTTGAATTGGCAAGGCTACGTCATTCACGAGGCCAACGGTCCGCACCGAGCGCTGTCGGACAAGGGCTGTATCGGTTTGGCCTACCAGGATATTTCCCGGATATTTGGCAAATTGACCCTCGGCACCCGGGTCAACGTCATTGACCAGCCGATCAAACTGGGTTGGTCCGCTGGCGCCCTTTATCTGGAGGTACACCCGCCACGCAGCGCGGCAAACAGCCCCGGACCGCTTGAAACAGTGCCGGAGGTGACCCCGGAGATGCTGGAATTGGCCGTCAAGGAACAGGCTTGGGGGCGCGAAGGGGATCTGGATTGGCAGCTCATTCTGGAGGCGGCCCGCGAGCAAAAGGGAATTCCGGTGCGAATCACGCGCCCCTCGAGCTAAACACCGACATCGCGGGTCCGGATCAGTACCACAGGCCGCGAGCAGAGCCGCCATGCCGCCAATCAGAAGGGCGGCATGCAATCGGTTTCGCAGATCGTGGCTCATAGCCTCACCGAGTTCCTCAAAACCGGGCCTATCCGGTATTTCCGGTCATTGTGGCCGGATCACAATGCGCGGATTTCGGCTCTGTCTTTGCGCTGAATCATCGCGCCAGAAGCCGGATTGAGCTAGATTGGTTGAATAGAGCCCGGTTGAAGTAACAGAAGGAGTATAGATTATGAACGTTCCCTTGCAGGTGAGCTTTCGCAATCTGGAGCACTCCGATTTCATTGAAGGCAAAATTCGCGAAAAGGCGGAAAGCCTGGGGAAATTCTTCGACCGCATCACCTCCTGCCGGGTAATTGTCGAGGCCCCGGAGCAGCATCACCGCAAGGGAAAACTCTATCATCTTCGCATCGAACTCGGCGTGCCCGGCAAGGAAATCGTGGTCAGCCGGCACAATCACGGCGACCACAGCCACGAAGACGTCTATGTCGCCATTCGCGATGCCTTCAAGGCCGCGCGCCGGCAACTCGAAGACCACGCGCGCAAGATCAGCCACTGACCGATCACGCTTAGCGCGGAATATGGCGGGACGCAGCCCGAATATCAGGGATCCCCAAACTCAGGGATCCCCAAACTCAGGGATCCAGGTCGATCAGAGTCTGACGGCGCTGCTTTTCGTCCAATACCAGAACCAATCGTGCCAATTGCGCCGGGTCCAGGTTCGACCAACCCGCGGTGATGCGCCCGTCCTTCCACAGGACAGCGGCGGCAACGCCAGCGATTTCGCCGGCGTTGTCCAGGCCGCTTTGGAAGATTTCGGCCGGCACCGTGCCATAGAGGCTTTCAATCTTGGCCATGTGCTGTCCGCCTCCCGGCTAAACGAGCCGCGCTTTTAAAAGGGTTTGAGAGCTTTAGGATTCGAGCTCTTCGCAGGAATAGCCCATCAGACTGAGGCCTTCCTCGATATAGTCCGAAAGCAGCGGGATGCCGAGCAGATAGCCGGCGGTGTGGTCGTTGTGGGCATCGCGCGCCGCTTCCACGGCGTCGGACCATTCCGACCGGCCGAAGGTGCCGCGCCCGACCCAGGTCAGGGCAACCAGATTGACCTG
>JAJFGM010000639.1 GCA_021776145.1 Kiloniellaceae bacterium
CCTTGCGCCATGCGATCCTGCATCTGCTCGGCCAGGGCGTCGAGGAAGCTGTCCAGGGCTTGTTGCAGCGAATCCAGCAGGCGCTGGATTTCCTCGTTGTCGGCGCCACGCGCCAGCGCCTCCATCAGGGCTTCCTGGATATCGCGCAGATCGCGCTCGGCGATGGCCAGTTCGCCCTCTTCGATCTTCAAAGCCGTGTCCCAGAGCAACTGCTGAACCGCCGGGACGGCTTCGTCGCCGCTGTCGTGCCGCAAGCGCCCGGCGGCGGCACAAAGCGACAGGGCGACGGCGGTGTCGTGGAAAAAATGCTCGGGCCGCTGTGACAGTTGGCGCAAGGCGGCGATGATCGGAGCCCGTTGGTCCGGGTCGATCGTCAACTGTCGCCGCAGGTCGACGAGGGCACGCGCCACGGGATGGTTGAAGACGCGCTCGGGCAGCACTGTGCGGAAGGGCTCGCTCAGCCCCTCCTGCCCGGGTGCATCGCGGGCAACCAGCGTGATCTCGACGGCAATTCCGGCCCAAGGGTGGGCCGTGAGGTCGTGAAAACTACTGCCATCGTTCTGTCGCAGGCCACCGCCGGGCAAAACGATCTTCAATTCGATCGGCGGCGTTTCCGGTTTGTCGATACGGCTTATGCGCGCGCCGACAGAGGTCAGGCCGTAGTCGTCCTTGGCATCGTAGTCGAGGCGTAGGCTGGCGCGCTCGCTACGGCTCGGCGGTGCCAGGAACACGATCTCCGGTGCTTGATCGGGGGTCAACTGCAAGGGCCAGGTGGCCAGACTGTGGCCATCCTGATCGATGCGCAGATGGATGTCGGCATTGCCCGAAATGGCTGGGTCGTCCGAATTGCCTGGGTCACCCGAATTGCCTGGGTCACCCGAATTGGCAGGGCTATTTGCTGCGGATGCTTCGGCTGGGCCGGCCACAGCGGCGAGCTCCGCAGCCCAGATCTGGCTGCTTAATTCAAATGTTCCGGCAGTGATCGGCGCGAAATTCCATCGCTTGCCACCGACCACCAGCGTGGGCTGGCCTTTGCCGCCTTGAACCTGGGCCAACAGCGTGCTGCCGTCAGGGATGGTCAGTGGGCGGTTGTCGCTGGCATCGAGAAAAAGCGGCGCAAGCCCGGTGTAGGCAGGCGGGTTGACCCAGACATCGAGGCTGGCGGGCACGGTCGCGGCGACGGCGAAGGTGGGACTGACGGCACGCCGCAGCCGTTCTGGCCAGTCCGCCCAGCCCGTGGCCAGACCGAGGAACAGCAGCAAGCCGACAATCGAGCGCAAAGCCAGCGGGTCGACCGCGGCGAGTCCGGCGCGCGGCAGGGTGAGACGGATATTCTTGAGTTGGGCGTTCAGTCGGCGTTGATGCGCCCGCCAAAGTTGCGTCGCACCGTGATCGCTGGCGCTGGTTGCCAGTCGATCGCCAAGCGTCGAAAGCGGGCGATGCATAAGGCCGCTGTCGATTTCCAAGCGACGCAAGGCATCGCGCCGACTCGGCAATCGGCTCAGGCGGAAGCCGCGCCAGACCAAGCCCGCGGCGGTGATGGCGAAGGCGATTAGGCCGACGATATGTAACCAGGCCGGAAGCCAGACGGCGAGGTCGAAGAGTGCCAGGGCAAGGAAAAGCCCGGATATCCCGGCCAGCGGCCAAAAAGCTGGCCACAACCGCTCCAAAAGCAGGGACAGCTGCGCCAAGCGAAACGGCAAGACCAAGCCGCGTGGCGGGGAATCGGCGCGTTTGGCTTTGGCAGGGCGTCGCCTCGTGGCCACTCCGTACTCCTTCGCTACCCCCGAATTTGATCCGCCGCCGAACTCAAACTGTCCCGATCATCGGCATGCCTGCTCTAAAGTTGGCGCCGCCGTGCCTCCGCGTCAAGCTGCGGCGCTTGATCCAGCCAATCCGGGAGCCGGTCTTGGCCGATCAGCTGTTCAATCGCCTGACGTGGCCGGACAATGGCGGCCTGGGTCCCACGCACCAGAACCTCGGGCGCCAGGGCCCTTGAATTATACGTTGATCCCATAACCGCGCTATAGGCGCCTGATGAACAAATCGCGAGCAGTTCGCCGGCCGCGACCGGCGGCAGATCGCGTTGTTCGGCGAAGGTGTCGGTCGATTCGCAAATCGGACCGACGATATCGACGGGACTTGTGGTTCCGCCCGCCTCGGCCGCTTTGACCGGCAGGATCTCATGCCAGGCTTGGTAAAGCATGGGCCGGATCAGGTCGTTCATCGCCGCATCGATAATAACGAAACGGCGGCTGCTGCCATGCTTCACGTAAAGCACGCGGGTGACCAGTATGCCGGCGTTTCCGACCAGCAGGCGGCCGGGTTCGAAGGCCAGTTCGACGTCGAGACCGGCGGTTTCTTCGCCGACCACCGCGGCATAGGCCTTGATGTCGGGCGGCGTCTCGTCGCGATAGGTAATGCCGAGGCCGCCGCCAAGGTCGAGGCGCGTGAGATTGTGGCCGGCGTCCTGCAACTCGCGGAAAAATGCGACGACCTTGCGAAAAGCGGCGCGATAGGGCGCGATCTCTGTAAGCTGTGAGCCGATGTGCAGCGACAGACTGTGCAACGCGATGCCGGGAAAGTCATCCATGCGGCCGGCGATGTCGCGGGCCTGTGCGAGATCCACGCCGAACTTGTTGTTGGCATTGCCCGTCGAGATATGCCGGTGGGTCAGCGCGTCGACATCGGGATTGATGCGCAGGCCGACAGGTGCCTTGAGGCCCTTTTCGATGGCGACCTGCGACAGCTGTTGCAGCTCCGGCAAGGATTCGACGTTGAACTGCAGGATGCCGGCATCCAGGCCCTCGGCCATTTCGCGCGGCGTCTTGCCGACGCCGGCGAAGACGATCTTGTCGGCCGCGACACCGGCCGCCAGGGCGCGGCGCAGTTCGCCGCCCGAGACCACGTCGGCGCCGGCGCCGAGCCGTGCCAGGGTGGCGATGACGGCCTGGTTGGAGTTAGCCTTGACGGCATAGTAAATGGTCGCCCGCAGGTCTTTCAGGGCGTCGGCAAAATCGCGGTAAGACGTCTCCAGGGCGCCCGAGGCATAACAATAGAAGGGGGTTCCGATCTCCTCGGCGAGGCCGGTCAGATCGACGTCCTCGGCGTGCATGAC
>JAJFGM010000640.1 GCA_021776145.1 Kiloniellaceae bacterium
CGCCAATGATGTCGTTGGTGGGATCGAACTCTACCCATCCGGGCCCCGGGAGATAGACCTGCGCCCAGGCATGGGTTGCACCGGCACCGCTGAGTCGTGCATTCCCCTCGTCGAGCGCCGGGTCGTAGAGGTAACCGGTGACGAAGCGGGACGCCAAACCAATGCAACGCGCCGCCTCCATGAACAGGAGGGCAAAGTCGCGGCAGGTGCCGGTACCAAGCAGCAACGTTTCGGAGGGGCTTTGCGTGCCCTCTTCCCAACGTTGCGAATAGGCGAGTTCCCGTCCGACGCGGGCATTCATCTCCTTGAGGACAGTCCAGGTTTTAGTCACGCCGTCTATCGACGTATCGGCGAGAATACGCCTGACCCAGGTCTCCAAAGCGCCCCCAGCGTCCCGATAGTATCGCTCGGCCAACCGCGAGAGATCCGGCAATTCCTCGGTCGGATAAAAAACAGGAACCCGGTCCGCCTCCGCGCTAATAGGGATCGACAGAGACTCGATGCCGTGGTGCTCCAGGTCGATCCGACTCACGATCGTCAGGTTATCGGATCGCTCGGTAAACGACGCTTTACAGACCGAGTTGCCAAAAACATCATGAAACCAGGTCAACTCAGCCGCCGGCGTGGTTTTTATCGTGGCCCCCAGAAGACGCAGGTCGTGACTGTCCCGAGGCCGGAACATCAGACGGTGCGGACCAAACGCGACCGAGTCCGTATATTTGTAATTGGTCTGATGCGTAATGCGTAACTTAACCATGGGCGGACGATCTTGACGTTCGGTCGCGATATCGAATTTCATGGCCAGAGCAGGTCGCGGCTACTCGGAGCCACCAGTTGTCTGAATCAGTCACGCGAATTCTGCCTGTTCTCAGTATTTTCGGATCGATATTCCGCATCCTTGAATCGCCTTCGGCGGATCCAATCGATCCATCAAACCGGGTTTAAAATTTAGTGTCGTTTCGTTTCTGCGCCGCAATCACTTGGGTTCCCGAATCCGAACATTAGGACTGACGGGGCACGATACGATCGCGGCCCTCCAAGTCTGCCCTGATCAGGGCGACGTTGCGCAGGTTCGCTTTGAACCCAATGTCGAAAAGGTCGCCGACCAGCGGAATCGTGCCCAAAATAAAATCGACAAGCGCATTGCCCGCCATCTTGGTCAGTGTCCGTTTTCGCACGCCCAAATCGCGGGCTTGGGAAATGATGTACAGGGATACGAGGGCCGAGGCGCCGTCGCCGATACCGGGAATCAGGCCGATAAGCGAATCAAAACCGATGGCCCAGCCAGTTCCCGGAATCAGGAAACGGCTGTCGAGCCATGTCGCCAGGCGTTCCAGCCTGCCAATCTTGTCGACACCCGGAGTCACTTTTTAGCAATTATCCAAACTGCATGAACAATGCCGGGTATGTAGCCAAGCAGTGTTAGCAGAATATTGAGCCAGAAGTGTCCACCGAGTCCGACCTGCAAAAATACGCCCAGTGGCGGCAGAAGAATTGCAATTATAATGCGGATAATGTCCATGACCTGCGTCGAAACCCTTCGCCTATTCCATAAAAACCATTAACGGGTTGTCAAACCGATTGGTTCCCGTTTTTACCGGCCAATCGGGAATCGGCCAATCGGGAATCGGCCAGTCGAGACATCACCCATTTGTCTCCGCGCGTCCTACTCGGCTCACCCTCGGCGGCAATCACTGCAAGGCGAAACGACCGATCAGTGAAACCTTGTGCGCCACGATTGTCGCTGCCCGAATGCAACAAACGCGTCTTCAGTTCCCAAGGTTCCATCGGCGTTCAAAGCTTGGTACCGGGCATTCCGCTCGGCCACGTTGTTTCCACGCCTTGCTTGGCTGGGAACTCTTCGGCCGCCCACGGCGTTAATAGGATTCATTCCCGAAACTTGGCGTCAGGCGCACGGCGGGGCGCTAGGCGCACGGCGGGCCAAATCAATACCGAGCTTACCGGCCGCACTCGGTCGGACGAACCGCGAATTATCACACTCACAACGCAACTGGAGAGTCTCAATGACAGGAGATCTGCTGCAAGCCATGCCGGAAATCACCAATCCGCTCACCGGTATCGATCGCCAGGATAGGAAGCGCTTGGCCAACGGTTTGCGGGGCGTGATCGCCGACAGCTACCTTTTGATGGTCAAGACCCACGGTTACCACTGGAACGTTGTCGGCCCCCTATTCGTTAGTCTTCACTTGCTGACCGAACAGCAATACGAGGACTTGTTCGGCGCTGTCGACGAGATGGCCGAACGCATACGCGCGTTAGGTCATCCTGCCCCACTCAGCTTCGCGCAGATGATCGCCCAGTCTGCGTTGCACGAGGAAGAAGCAATGGCGAACGCGGAGGACATGGTCGGCGCGCTTGTCCGCGATCACGAGACTTTGGTCAGGCGCTTGCGCGACATCACGGCGATCGCCAACGAGATGAGCGACGACGTGACAGCCGATCTTCTTGTTAAACGCATGGCCTTTCACGAGAAGGCGATCTGGATGTTCAAGTCGATCTTGGCGACGTGAATGTGAACCACTTTGCCCTCGGGCCGGCGGCACCAAGAGCACGCCAACATAGGACAACCAGACGGGAGATCACCAACATGGCAAGTATATTTAACTCCACTTTGCTAGCCTGCGCCGCAATCATCGCCTTGGCGGGCATGCCGGCCAAGGCCGCTGACGCCAACGACGTAAAACAAGAAACCAGCGAAGCCTTAAAAGCGATGAAGGCCTTTACGGTCGAGCAAAAAGATAAAGCGGTGGCGCAAGGCCGCGGGATGCTCAACAGCATCGATCGGCAGATCGACAAGCTTGCGAGCCAGATCACCGAAGCCAAACAGGATGCCAGCGCTGAAACCCACGAGGAGTGGCGGGAACAGAAAGCGCGTCTGGTCGAATTGCGCGCCGAGGCGGCCGCAAAGCTTGACGGTCTGGAAGACAGTACGGCCGATGCTTGGGATGACATCAAGGTCGGTTTCGCGGATGCCTACGGGAAACTCAGCGACGCCGTAAGCGATGCGGTGAAGGACGACGGATCTTGAATCGAGGCTTTCTTTGACCTGAACCCGGCGGAACACAGTTCCGCCGGACCCGATTCGCTCGTTAGACTT
>JAJFGM010000065.1 GCA_021776145.1 Kiloniellaceae bacterium
CCGCAGCCGCGCCCGCCCAAAACTCCCATAATGCCCGGCATGCACCGTCTCCACCGGCAACTCGCGCAGCCGCGCCATGCTCTCCAGATAGGCCGCTATGTCGGAGTGCACCAACTCGTCCAGCAGTTCGCCGTCGTAGAGGACGTCGCCGCTGTAGAGCGTCGCGGTTGCCGCTTCCCACAGGGCGACCGAGCCCGGCGAGTGGCCGGGCAGGTGGAGCACGCGGAGGTGCCGGTCGCCGAGTTCGATGATATCGCCGTCGTCGAGGTGGCCCGTCACCGGCGCCGGCGTGTTCTCGTAGCGGGTGGCGTCGAAGTCGGCATAGGGCAGGGCGGTGAAATGCCGCGGCTCGACAAAACCCTCGATCAGGGTGTTGGCGCGGGTCGGCGCCGCCAGCACCTCGGCCTCGGCCGCGTGGCACAGCCGGGTCTCGAACTCGTGGTGGCCGCCGGCGTGGTCGAAGTGACTGTGGCTGGCCAGGCAGATCACCGATTTTTCAGCGAGGAAGGCAAGCTCGGCGCGCAGCGGGCGCAGGCCCATGCCGCTGTCGACCAGCAGGTTGCGGTCGCGGCCGCGCAGGAACCACATATTGCAGCGCAGCTCGGTGCTGACGTGCGGTTCCCAGATCAGCGTCACGCCGTCGCCGAAGTTCCGTGTTTCGAACCAGCGCTCGGCGACCCGCAGCATGATCTCAGCGCAGGCCCAGCGCGGCTTTGCGCTGGGCGCTCCAGGCCTGCAGCATGCGGTCGGCGACCATGGCCACCAGGGCGATGCTGAGCCCGGCCACCACGCCCTTGCCGGTGTTGGCCTTGCCGAGCGCGATGTAGACCATCTGTCCCAGCCCGCTGGTGCCGACCAGGGCGGCGATCACCAGCATACCCAGGCCGTACATCACGGTCTGGTTCAGGCCCAGCATGATTTCGGGCAGGGCCAACGGCAGTTTCACCTGCCACAGCACCTGCCGCGGCGTGCAGCCCATGGAGTCGGCGGCTTCCAGAATGTCGGGGCGCAGGTTGCGGATGCCGTGCTCGGTATAGCGGATGCTCGGCACGATGGCATAGGCGATGACGGCGATGAGGGCCGAGAATTCGCCGACCTGGAAGAACATCAAAACAGGGATCAACAGCACAAATTGAGGCATCGTCTGCAGGGTGTCGTTGATCGGCCGCACAAAGGCCGAGACACGGGCGTTCTGCGAGGCCCAGATGCCGATCGAGGAGCCGAGGACAAAGGATATCAACACCGCCGCGCCGCAGAGATAGATGCTCAGCATGGCCTCTTCCCAGACGCCGTTGAGCAGCATGAAAAGCAGCGCGAATAACGCAAAGGCGGCGACGCGGGCGTTGCCGACCTGATAGGCCGCCAGCGTGACCACGGCGATGAAGACCGGCCAGGGGGTCCCCGTTGTGCCGTAGTAGAGCAGAGTCGCGGCGATGGCGATGCCGACCGCCGGGCGCCAGCCGAAGCGCCATCGCAGATAGAGCGTCAAGGCGACCGCCCCGATGGCATAGCCGGCGATCATCGCCGGGGTCAATTCGAATCCCCAGGAAAACGGGCTGACCGCCTGTTGCAGGCCGATGCGCAGGGGCAGCAGAAAAAAGAACAGCGTGTTGTTCTTCAAGGCGTCGGTAACATGGGAATAGTTGGCGATGATATAGGTGATGGCGTCGTTGAGGGCGGCGGCCGGATAGAAGACCAGCTCTTTCGGATAGCTCTGCAAGAGCGGCACCACTTGCGAAATCAACACCGCCACGACCATCAGCGCCACGGCGACCAGAAGGTGCCGGTGGCGCGCGGCAAAGGTCTTGTGCCGCGGTTGCGTCGTGCGCGAACGGGCGGCATAACCCCAAGAGATGCGGTCCATGATCATCGCCAAAAGCGCGATCACCAGCCCGGCCAGGAGCGACTGACCGAACTGCGCCTTGCGCATGGTGCTCAAAACCTCCCAGCCGATGTCGTCGAAACCGCCGATGATGGCGGCGATGATGACCATGCTGAGCGCCGCCATGGTGGACTGGTTGACGCCGACCATGATCTGCGGCAGCGCCGTTGGAACCTCGACCCACCAAAAGCGTTGGCGCCGCGAACAGCCGCACATCTCCGCCGATTCGACGATGTCGGAGGGGATGCGCTGCAACCCCAGCATGACGTTGCGCACCATCGGCGGCGCCGCGTAAATGGCGCTGGCGATGAGGCCGACCACCGGACCGAAGCCGAAGAGCAGGAGGATCGGGATGAGATAGGCGAAGGCCGGCACGGTCTGCATGAGATCGAGCAGGGGATGAATGATCCCGGCGGCGCGCCGCGAACGGAACGCCAGGATGCCGAGCCCGAAACCCAAAAGGATGCTGAGCGGCACCGAGACGCCGACCAGGGCCAGGGTGTTCATGCTCTCCAGCCAATAGCCGGTGATCACCATGTAGAGCAGGGCGCAGCCGGTGAAAAGCGCCAATCGCCAGCCGCCGGCTTGGTGGCCGAGCACCATGAAGATCGCGATGGTTGCCGGCCAGGGCAGCCAGTGCAGAATCCACTGCAGCCACAGCATGGGCCAGCCGAGAGCCCAGCTCACCGACTTGAACAGCCATTTGAAGCTGGCGACGAACCAGTCCATGGCGAAGTTGACCCAATCCTCGAAGGGCAGGACCCAGGCCTCGGGATAGCTGTGCAGCCAGGCCTGCTGTTCGCGCAGCAGGAAACAGGCAAGCGCGAAGACGCCGACGGCGAGCCAGGCGGTCAGGTCGCGGTCGAGTCCGCCGTCGAGTCTGCGGTCGAGTCTGCGGCTCATGCCGAGGTTCGCTGTTCGCCGGCCGCCAGCGCCTTGACGACGCCCCGCGGCGTGACCTGGCCGATGATGGCGCCGTCCGGGCCGGTCACCGCCAAGCCGCTGCCGTGCAGGGCAAAGTGCGGCATGATCTCTTCCAGGGTCATTTCCGGCCGGACCTCTTGCTGTGGGGTGCCTGGGGCCGATCCTGGGGCCGTGAGCTCGGCCGTGGCCGGCTCGAGGATGTCGGCGACCTGGATGACACGCACCAGCGGCACGTCCTCGGTGAACTCTGCGACGTAGTCGGTCGCGGGGTGCAAGACGATGTCCGCCGGGCTGCCCAACTGCACGACCTGTCCGTCCTTCATGATGGCAATGCGGTCGGCGATGCGCAACGCCTCGAGAAAGTCGTGGGTGATGAAGACGATGGTCTTGTGCAGCATGCGTTGCAGGCGCAGGAATTCATCCTGCATCTGGCGGCGGATCAGCGGGTCGAGGGCACTGAACGGCTCGTCGAGGAACCACAGCTCGGGCTCCACCACCAGGCTGCGGGCGATGCCGACCCGCTGCTGCTGACCGCCGGAGAGTTCACGCGGATAGGCGTCTTCGCGGCCGGCCAGGCCGACCAGCTCGACCACTTCGCGGGCGCGGCGCCGGCGTTCGGTTTCGTCGATGCCCTGAACCTTCAGGGGAAAGGCGATGTTGTCGAGAACGCTGAGGTGCGGCAGCAGGCCGAAATTCTGGAACACCATGCCCAGCTTGTGGCGGCGGATTTCGATCAGCTCTTCTTTCGAAACCCGCAGCAGGTCGCGGCCGTCGAAAAGGACCTCGCCGGCGGTCGGCTCCACCAGGCGCGACAGGCAGCGCACCATGGTCGACTTGCCGGATCCGGAAAGGCCCATGATGACAAAGACCTCACCGACGTGGACATCGAAACTGACATCGGCGGCGGCGGTGATGTGGCCGCCGTCGCGAATGCGCGTCAGCAGTCCGTCCGCATCGGCAACCTTGCCGTCGCCGTCGGTGAAAAATCCGCCGGGATCGTCGCCGTACACCTTCCAGACATTGCGGCAGGAGATCTTAACCGGCCGCGCCGCACCGCCCGCGTCGATCGAACCGTCGGTCTTGGCCAGCTTCGCCATCGACATAGGTCTTCCCCCCATGAGGCCGCCTTCCAAAGCGCCGCAAGCCCTCCGAGGTCTGCCTCGAGGCCGTGACGGGAACTGTCGAAGGAACGCCGAAAGAAACAGCGGCGCGGGCCGAATGCGGGCCCGCGCCGCAGGGCATCACATCGTGGCGGCGTCGAGCCAGGGCTTCCAGACGGCCTCGTTGGCGTCGACCCAGGCCTTGGTGACGGCGCCGAGATCCTCACCATTGACGTCCACGGCGGCCATCATCGGCTCCTGGTCGCTGGCTTTGAACTGGAATTTGTTGAGGAACTCCCAAGCCGCCGGCCATTTGTCCTGCATGCCCGGCCAGGCAACCTTGAAGGTGGTGGCGACGTCGACGCCGCAGTCGTTGATGGCGTTGGGGTTGGGTCCCCAGGCCGGATCCTCGCCGCAGGCCGGGTCGTACTTCGGCATGTTGACCCAGCCGACGTCGACTTCCGAAAGCACCCAGTGCGGTGCCCAGAACATCATGATCAGCGGTTTCTTGCCGGCGGCCGCGCCTTTCAGCTCGGCGACCAGCGCGCCTTCACTACCAGCGGGGATCGCCTTGTACGGCAGGTCCAGGCCCTTGATCATGTCCGCCGAACGTGTGCCCCAATCGGCCGGATAGGAAAGCACGCGGCCTTTCGGGAAGGTCTCGGCCGCCGCCAGCTTGCCGGCGCAGTCCTTAAGGGCATTCCAGTCCGGCAGGCCCGGACAGACCTCTTCCATGTGCTTGGGATAGAGCCAGCCCTCGTTGGTTTGCAGACCCAGGTTGCCGATGTGCGCAACGGTGCCGTCGGCTTCGGCCTTGGTCCAGTTGTCGCCGATGTTGTTCGACCAGATCTCCAGGCTGGCGTGAAGCGAGCCGTCGGCCATGGCGCTGAACTGCGGGAAATAGCCGGCCGTGACGTATTCGACGTTGTAACCGGCTCGGGTCAGGATTTCCCCGGCCACCCGCGTGGTGATGTGTTGTCCGGTCCACTCGTTGAGCGCCAATTTGATGGTCTCGCCGGTATCGCCCAACTCCGCGGACTGCGCCGGTACCGCGAGACCCAGAGCCAGCGCGCAGGCGGCCACGGTACCGCCGAATTTAAAGAGTCCTTGCATGACATATCTCCCTGCGTTGCGCTCGTTGCCACGAGCCCACTTTGAAGCCCGCGTTGTCCGCGGGCCGCTGATTGTTGCGTGCGGTGCCAACGCTAATGGTGGAACCGCGGGTTATCCTCTCTATTTGCGACACCCAGTAGCGGATCTCGGGCGATTGAAGTGCCGCGATCGTTACTTTGTCAGAAACCGCAAATCCGAGCAACGCTGAGCCTGTTGGCTGCGATTTCCCGGTATAACAACGATCCCAACCCCAAGCGGGACAGGGTATCAATCAGGTGTTATAGGGAGCTTGAGCTGCGGCGCCTCGCGGCGGCGGAATCGCAATGGTGTGGCGCGCCACGGCCGCGACGACACGATCTGATTGAAAAAGGCACGCGTATGGCGATTCGCGGCGTTCTCTTCGACAAAGATGGCACCTTGCTTGACTATTTCGCGACCTGGATGCCCGTCAATCACCGTATCGTGCAAATGGCGGCCGGCGGCGACCAGGACCTTGCGGCGCGCCTCCTTTGCCTGGGCGGTTACGATGCGGCGACCGACCGCGTCAGGTCCGGCTCTCCCTTGGCCGCCGCCAATACCTATGAAATTGCATCGCTTTTCGCCGAACACGCGCCGCGCTATGGCGTCGACGAACTGGTGCGGGAATTCGACCGCATGTTCCTCGAAGGCGGGCAACAGGGGGCCGTTGCGGTAGCCGGACTGAACGCGGCCCTGCGCTGTCTAAAGGACCGCGGTCTTTGCCTCGGGGTCGCCACCAGCGACAGCGAGGCCGGCGCCTATGGCAGCCTAGAGAGATTCGGCGTGGTTGAGATGTTGGATTTCGTCGCCGGCTACGATTCCGGACATGGCGTCAAGCCGGGGCCGGGCATGGTCGAGGCCTTTTGCGCGACCACCGGCCTGTTGGCGGCCGACGTCGCGGTTGTCGGCGATAATCTGCACGACATGAGCATGGGCCAGGCCGCCGGAGCGGGACTTCTGGTTGGTGTCCTCACCGGAACCAGCCTGCGCCACGATCTGGAACCGCCTGCCGATCATGTGCTCGACAGCGTTGTTGATTTGGCGGGGCTGCTCGATCGTTTGGCTTGAGGTCCCCGGCCAAGTCAGGTTTCGGCATAGCTTTCAATGCCCTCGGCCACCAGATTGCGCCATTCGCCGAGCCACTTCAGTTCGTCGAGGAAGACCATAAGCCGTACGCTGTGCGCAACGCTGTGCGGGATCGCCGTGTCGCCGGCGGCCCAACGCCGCACGGTACGGCCGTTGATCTGCAGTTCTTCCGCCAGGGCCGTTTGCCAACGCCGTGGGCCGTAAAGCATATGACAGTAGCGCTTCAGTTCGTCACCCGTCAGTGTTTTTGAGATCTCATGCATGTGTTGGTCTTCGTCATCTTGTTTCCGTTAGGAACAGTTTCGGGTAGAAGACCCTAATTGGAAGTTAAGAAGACCAGATATTGTAATATAGGGTAGGGCAAAATGTCCTAAATTACAACAACTAGGACAAAATGCCCTAGAATGCGTTTGTAAATAAATAAAAACGATACATTTATTATAGTTTGTCTAAAATTGTATACACTTAATTGTTGATTTTCCCGGCTAGATATGATATTTTTCCTCTTAATAGTTGTATTCTACTACTTTTCATATGTTTGGCGTCATCAAATGCCGACTCGGGATATTGCCGTTGATCCATTGATCGTCCGGCGCGGGTCCATGGGGTGCCGTTCCGACGGAAGAAAAGGTCATTCGGGGGAAAAGGCTGAACGCGAAACAATGAGGAACGCCTAGTCTCAGCGGCCTGATGACCGGGATGTCGGATCGCGACACGAGGCGGAGAGAGCAAGCCATGCGGAAAAACGGTACATCGGATATTGCAATTCGCGATATCCGGGTCGGCCAGGAGCAGCTGTTCCAATTGGAGCAGTTGCACAGGCGTTTCGCCGAAAAACGCCCGCATGGGCGGCGTGCGATCCTGCGTAACTGCGACCTGACGGGATTGGACTTCGGGCAGATGAATTTCAGCACTTCGGATTTCGTCGCCTGCGACTTTACAAATGCCAGCCTGGTCGCGGCGGATTTCTCCAGGGCCAGCCTTTTTTCCGGATGTTTCGACCTGAGCGATCTCAGCGGGGCTAATTTTAAGCGCGCCGATTTACGCGCGGCGTCGTTCGAGAACGCAAACTTGGAAGACGCGGTCTTCGAGGAAGCCGATCTGCGCGGTGGTTCGGTCGAGGGCGAAAAGGGTAAAAAGCGTAACCTCGAGAGCGGCAGTTGCTTTCGCAATGCCAAGGTCATCGGGGCGTCCCTGGCCGGAGCCAAGCTCAAGGGCGCCGATTTCACCGGCGCCAATCTCAGTGGCGCCGATCTCAGCGGCGCCGACCTGCGCGCGGCGCAGTTCGTCGGTGCCGAGTTGAGCGACACCATTCTGGCTGGCGCGCAAATCATCGGGGCCGACCTGCGCGGCGCGCATCTTTCGGGGCGGGCCATGCAGCCGGGCTTCGAAGTGACCTATGGCAGTGAGGTCGTCAGATTGAAACCGGATGAGGTCGGACGCCGCCTCGATGCCCATGAACTGTGGATCGAAACCGGCGCCAATCGCGGCGCGCGTGCCGACTTCACCGACACCAACCTTGTCGGCACCGATTTCTCGGGCCGAAATCTCAGCGCCGCGGTCTTTCACCGCGCGGTCCTGGTCGACGTCTCCTTCGAACGGGCTTCGCTGCTGGCCGCCGATTTGCGCCACGCCAATCTGGTGCGCGCGCGCCTGGCCAAGGCCGATTTGCGCGGTGCCAATCTAAGTCAGGCAAACCTCCGCGATGTCGAAATGACGGGCGCCCGGATCGGCACAATGCCGGGGCTGAATCTGCACACCCAGATCGACCCGTCGCCGCCGCAATAAGCCGGGCCTTACGCCGTTACGGCGTTCAAGCTTGAGCTTGCCGCGCGACCCACCGCCGCGCCGGGGTGCCTATCAAAAACCGGCATTCACGCCGCTTGCGACGATCGTCTCCCTCCGCTCCATTCCCCGGTTTATCCGGGGCCACGCATGGCCGCGATGGCGGCCGGTTCGAGCTTTTGGCGCGAACGCGACGATTACAGGCGACTGAGTGCTGGACAGGTTGGCGCGTTGGCGACAGGCTTCCAGCGTGAATTGTCGGCTTGCGGTCGCGGCAACGAAGGGGGCTGGCCATGGAAGTGTTGACGAAGTCCGAGCTTGAACAGCTTGCGTCCGGATACGATCCGGTTCCGCAGCGCTCTTCGTCTATCGACGCCGCCTGCTACCGCGAAGCGAAGTTCTTCGAGGTCGACCGTCGCGGCATTTTCCATCGCTCTTGGCAGTACCTTTGCCACATCGAGAAACTACGGGAACCCGGCGACTACGTGACCGCCGACATCCTTGGGCAGAGCGTTTTCGCGGTCCGCGACGGCGGCGGCGAACTGCGTGCCTTCTACAATGTCTGCAAACACCGGGCACATGAACTGCTGCAAGGCGAGGGGCGCCAGAAAATCATCACCTGCCCCTATCATGCCTGGGCCTATGGTTTGGACGGCGCGCTGCGCTCGGCCCGGCGATCCGAGCAACTCGAAGGTTTCGACAAGGCCGATTATTGCTTGACGCCGGTCCGGGTCGAGGCGTTCTGCTCGCTGGTCTTCGTCAACCTCGACGCCGAAGCCGCGCCGCTTGCCGTGGCATCCGACGGCCTGGCCGCCGACATCAAGTCCTATGCGCCGGACCTCGACCGCCTGACCCTGGCGCACCGCCTGACCTACACCATCCAGGCAAATTGGAAGACCGTCGTCGACAACTTCCTTGAATGTTATCACTGCCCCATTGCGCACAAGGATTTCTGTTCACTGGTCGAGATGGACACCTATCGGGTGACCACGCACGGCATCTATTCAAGCCACATGGCCAAGGCCGGACGGGCGGACAACACCGCCTATGGTGTCGCCGGCGCCAGCGTCACCGACCATGCCGTCTGGTATCTGTGGCCGAATACCACGCTGATGCGTTATCCCGGCCGCGGCAACTTCATGGTCTGGCGCTTCATTCCCGTTGGACCGGAAGAAACCTACGAAGAGTTCGACTTTTTCTTCGAGAGCGCCGAACCCAACGCGGCCGAGGCCGAAGCGATTCGCTACATCGACGAGGTCCTGCAGGTCGAAGACATCGGACTTGTCGAAAGCGTGCAGCGCGGCATGCGGACGCCGGCCTTCCAGCGCGGACGCTATGTCATCGACAAGGACGGCTCCGGCCTGAGCGAACATGCCGTGCACCACTTTCACGGCCTGATCCTCGATGCCTATGCCAAGGTCGCCGGCACATGACGAGGGGTACGGACGCATGACGCCGGATGGGGATAGGACGCGGGATGGCCGCCTGGAAGGCAAGATCGCCGCCGTTACCGGCGCGCGCGGCGGCATCGGGCAAGCGATCTGCGAGCGTTTCGCCAGGGAAGGCGCCAGGGTCATGGCCGGCGACCTGGCGCGCGGCGACGCGCCGCTGCCGGCCGGGGTCGACTACCTGCCGCTCGATGTCACCGACGAGTCCGCCGTGCGTGGCTTTTTCGACCAGGTGACGGCGACAGCCGGCCGGCTCGATATCCTGGTCAACGCGGCCGCCATCGAGATCGAAAAGACAATCGAGGATACATCGCTCGAGGACTGGAATCGCATCTTCGCCGTCAATGTCACCGGGACCTTTCTGGTCTGCAAATTCGCCCTGCCCTTGCTGCGCGCCGCCGGTGGCGGTTCGATCGTCAACTTCGGCTCCTATGACGGGTTCATCGCCGACCCTGGGCTCGCCGCCTATTGCGCGACCAAGGGCGCCGTGCATGCCTTGACCCGCGCCATGGCCTGCGATCATGGGCCCGAGAACATCCGCGTCAATGCCATCTGCCCGGGTTTCATCGATACGCCGATGCTGCAGAGTTTCTTTGGCACATCCGGCGACATCGAGAGCCTCAAGGACGAAGTGCGGCGCATCCACCCAGTGCGGCGCTACGGCACGCCTCGGGATGCCGCCAGCCTGGTAACCTGGCTGGCCAGCGACGAGGCCGGTTATGCCTCGGGCCAGCTGTGGGTCCTGGATGGCGGATTGACCGCCCAGGTTCAGCAGATGCGCGTGCCATGACCGGGTCGTCCGGCACCGGTGAACGGCTTGCCGGCAAGGTCGCGCTGGTCACCGGCGGCGGGCGCGGCATCGGCCGCGCCATCGTCGATCTCTTTCGCGCCGAAGGGGCCGAAGTCGTGAGCTGCGGCCGTGGCGTGGCGCCGGACGATTGGCCGCAAGGCGCGTTTTGGATGCGTGCCGACGTGTCGCGCGGCGACGAGGTCGAGGCGCTGCTCGATACGGTTCGAACGCGGCATGGCAAGCTCGACATCCTCGTCAACAATGCCGGCGTGCAGGTCGAAAGGACTGTGACGCAATCGAGCGACGGCGACTGGGATCTGGTCATCGGCGCCAATGCGAAGGGTGTCTTCAATTGCTGCCGCGCCGGCATCCCGGTGATGGCAGCCGGCGGTGGCGGGGCGATCGTCAATATCGGCTCGATCAGCGGCCGCCACGCCGATCCCTCGATGGCGCTCTACAACGCCTCGAAGGCCTTTGTGCATGGCCTGACCCGCAGCATCGCCGTCGACCACGGTGGCGAGGGCATCCGCTGCAACGCCATCGCGCCGGGCTGGATCATGACCGCCATGGCGGACGCCGCTTTCGCTCAGGCCGACGACCCGGAGGCGGCGAAGTGCGACGCCCTGGCGCGCCACCCGGTGGGCCGCTTTGGCACACCCGGCGATATCGCCGAAGCGGCGCTGTGGCTGGCCTCCGACGCTTCGGCATTCGCAACCGGCCAGGTCTTTGTCATCGACGGCGGGCTTGTGTCGGCATCGCCTCTGCAGCCAGGATTGTTCTGAACCGGCCGTTGCGGCGAACTTGGAGAGGTTATCCCATGAGCAACAAGACTGCTTTACCCGAAGGCATTGAAACCGTGGCCGTGGTCGGGGCCGGCACCATCGGCGCCAGTTGGACGGCCCTTTTTCTGGCCGCCGGACTTGATGTCCAGGTCTACGATCCGGCCGACACCGGGCGGGACTATGTGCGGGATTATGTCGCGACGGCATGGCCAAGCTTGCGCGCTCTGGGCTTGGCCTCCGCGACGGAGCCGGGACAGCCGCGCTTTTTCGCGACCCCGGAAGAGGCCGTGCAGGGCGCCCAATTCGTGCAGGAAAGCGTGCCTGAGCGGATCGAGATAAAACATGAAACCTTCCGCCGTATCGAGCCGCACCTGGACCCGCAAGCGATCGTCGCGTCCAGTGCTTCCGGCCTTTTGGTGCGCGAAATGCAGGAAGGCTGGCAAGACCCCGGGCGCTTTCTTCTGGCGCACCCCTTCAACCCGCCGCATTTGATCCCGCTGGTCGAACTGCTGGTCAACGACAAGACTTCGGGTGGCGTTCTCGAGCGGGCGGAAGGCTTTTTCGCCGCCTGCGGCAAGGTCACCATCCGCGTTCGCAAGGAGGTGCCCGGCCATATCGCCAACCGACTGCAGGCGGCGATCCTGCGCGAGGCCATACACCTCGTCGTCGAAGGCGTCGCCAGCGTCGAGGATGTCGATACGGCGGTCTCTGCCGGGCCCGGACTGCGCTGGGCGATCATGGGGCCGCATATGCTCGCCAGCCTGGCCAGCGGCGGGCACGGTCTGGAGACCTTTTACGACCGCTACGGCGACTCCTTCGAGCGCTGGTGGCAAGACCTGGGGGCGCCGCACCTCACGCCCGAGGTGGCCGCGGCCCTGGCCGCCGGCGTTCGCGACGAGGAAGCTGGCCGTGACTTTGTCGAACTGGCGGCGTCGCGCGACGCCAAGATCGTCGCCATTCTAAATGTCCTTGGGGCGGCGGAGGGCGGCTCGGGTTAGGTCAGGGCATCCGCCGCCGGGCCGTTGCCGGGTCAAACCGTGAGCGGACGGAGATACCGAATCAAAATCGCGGCGCGGGCGTGTCGCCCCGCCGACCGCCACCGCGTCGTCCGCCGCCTCTGCGCCCGCCGCCCCTGCGGCCGGCGGATTCGTCGGGCAGGTCGCCCAGCGGCGCCCCGCCTTGCTGGCTGGAACCTTTCGAAATGGCGCCGAGACGGGCGACGATCTCGTCCAGGCTCGGCGGCGCGGTCTTTTCATGCGCTTCGAGCGCCGCGCGCATGGCACGGATATGCTCTGGCGTGGTGCCGCAGCAGCCGCCGATGATGCGGGCGCCGCAGTCGAGCGCAAGGCGGGCATAGTCCGCCATCAGTTCCGGCGTGCCGTTGTAGCGGATCTCGCCGTCGACGAACTCGGGAATGCCGCAATTGCTCTTGGCAATGAGGATGTCGTCCGGGCCGGCATTCTTCTGCATGGCCAGGACCGCCACCGTCAACTCTGCGGCGCCGGTGCCGCAATTGGCACCATAACCCAGGGGCGCGGCGCCGAGTTGGCGCGCCATTTCAACCAGTTCGGCCGGCGTGATGCCCATCATGGTGCGGCCGTTGGTATCGAAACTGAGGGTTACGACCAACGGTAAATCGGTTGTCGCCGCGCCGGCCACGGCGGCGCGCATTTCATCGATCGACGAAATTGTCTCGATCCACAGCACGTCGGCACCGCCTTCGGCAAGACCGCGGGCCTGTTCCGCATAGGCCACGGTGCCGTCTTCGATGCTGAGTGGGCCGAGCGGTTCATAGAGATCGCCGGTCGGCCCCATGGATCCGGCGACGATGATCTCGGCGCGGTCGCTTTCGGCGATGGCGCGTCGCGCCAATTCCGCCGCCAGGCGATTGATCTCGACGCAGCGGTCTTCGAGTTTGTGAAGCTTCAGCCGGTTGCGGGTGCCGCCAAAGGAGTTGGTGAGAATAATATCCGAGCCGGCATCGATGAAGGAGCCATAGTGCGCGACCACCAGGTCGGGCTCTTGCAGGTTCCAGATCTCAGGCGCTTCGCCGGTTTCAAGCCCGCGCGCAAAGAAGTTTGTTCCGGTGGCGCCATCGGCGAGCAACCAGGGGCGTTGCATGAGAAGCTGTTGCAAACGTTCAGACATGTCAGGGCCGGTCTATCACTGCTTCAACATTAAAACAACGACGTGTCGTGGAATAATTGATTTTACACTCTTGTGCGGGGAAAAGCATTTCTCCCTGCACCAGGTGCCGTTGGGCACTGCGAAATCGATACGCCTTGGGATGTTGTCCTGCTAAAGCTGGCGGCAGAGCCGGAGGGCTTCGTAGAGCGCGGCGTGGATATCGCGGCCGGCGATCGCATCGCCGATGCGGAACAACTGGAACCAGCCGCCACGGTTCACCTCGATGCGCTGCGGGGTATCGCTCGCCAGGGCGTCGAGATCGGTTTCCCCAAGATTAATGGAATGCGGCCTGAGTTCCCCGTAGAGGGAATCTTCGGGCAGGGTCCCACACTCGACGACGACCTGGTCGACCAGCCGCTCTTCCTCGGCCAGTGTAACCGCGTTGCGCAAAACCGCGACAAGCCGGCCGTCTTCGGGATAGATCTCGCGCAGCGCCAGGTCGGCGCTGAACACCACGTCGTGCGCGTAGAGCGGCCGCAAGTGGTCGGAAAGGCTGGCCGGCCCCAGGTTGTGTCCGGCGCGTCGCCCGCGGCTTGCCAGTTCGACAAGGCCGCCGCGCGTGGCTATGAAGGCGGCGCAGGACAGGGCTTGATGGCCGCCCTGCTGATCGCAGATTAGGACCGAGCCGGCGGGCACGACCTCGCCCGACAGTATATCCCAGGTGGCTGTTGTGTATTCGGTGCCATTGATCGCCGGTTGCCGCGCGGTGCCGCCGGTCGCGACGACGATTATATCGGGCTCGTCTTTTTGCAGGGTATCCAGCGTCGCCGCGCACTCCAGGCGCAGCTCGACGCCGGCAAGACGAACCTGCGTTTCAAGCCAATCGGCGATCCCCGCGAGCCGCGCGCGGCCCGCCACGCTGGCGGCCAGTTTGATCTGGCCCCCGGTCGCCGCCTGTTTTTCATACAAAATCACGCTGTGTCCGCGGGCGGCACAGACGCGCGCCGCCTCCAGCCCAGCCGGACCGGCGCCGACGACGACGATCTTCTTGCTCGGTTCCTTGCTTTTGCCGATGGCGTGCGACAGCAGAGTTTCGCGTCCAGTCGCCGGGTTATGCAGGCAGAGGATTTCCAGGCCTTGAAGACTGCGGTCGAGACAAAAGCCGGCGCCGACACAAGGGCGAATGGTCTCGTCGCTGCCGCCGCGTTGTTTGTTGAGCAAGTGCGGTTCCGCCAGATACGCTCGGCTCATGGAGATCATGTCGCAGCTCGCGGACTCGATGGCCTGCGCCGCCGTGGCGACATCACGGATGTCGGCGCCGCAAAAGACCGGCAAGGCGCCGCCGCGTTTGACGGCGGCGGCGGCCTCGAGGTCCGCCTCCGCGTCGGCGGCGTTGTCGAGCGCCTCCAACGAGAAGGGCTCGCCGGCACTTATGTTGATATAATCGACACAGCCGTCGCCTTCCAATGTGGCGGCGACCCGCAGCATATCGTCGCCGGTCAGGCCGGCGGCCTCGAACGCGCCGACACTGAACTGTACGCCGACAAGGAAATCGCTGCCGATCATCT
>JAJFGM010000641.1 GCA_021776145.1 Kiloniellaceae bacterium
GGTCAGCGTTCGCACGTCCGGATCGTCCTCGATCAGCAAAATCGTCTCGCCCTTGCCACGCGGCAGGATTTTCGCATCGACACCGCGACCCTTCTCGGCCGCCACTGCGCTGCGTGGCAGATAGAGCCGCACGGTCGTGCCGACGCCGACCTCGGTGCAAACTGCGACATGCCCGCCGGACTGCTTGGTAAAGCCGTAGACCATGGATAGTCCAAGTCCACTGCCTTCGCCGATCTCCTTGGTCGTGAAGAACGGCTCAAAAACCCGTTCAAGTACCGCTTGGCTCATACCCTGTCCTGTATCGGTAACCGCCAACATCACATAGTCGCCAACACGCGCATCGGGGATGCGCGCCACGTCCTGCTCGTCGAGCACGGCATTGTCGCATTCGATCCGCAGTATGCCGCCGGCCGGCATGGCGTCGCGGGCATTGAGAGCAAGGTTCAGAAGTGCAACTTCCACCTGACCGGGGTCGGCCATGGCGGGCCACAGGTCGGCGGGTGCTTGTGTTTCCAGCGAAATCGTCTCGCCAAGGCTGCACCCGACGAACTCCGACAGGTCCCTCACCAAACCCGCCAGGTCAATCGCTTCCGGGCACAACGGCTGTTGTCGCGAGAAGGCGAGCAGGCGCTGAGTCAGTTCCGCGCCCCGCTTGGTCGCCCGCATTATTACGCCCGTGAATTTAACCAGCGTCGCCGGGTCCAATCCACCGGCTCCGCGCTCGGCCATCAGTTCAGCATGCCCCTGGATCACCGCCAGAAGATTGTTGAAATCGTGCGCCACGCCGCCGGTCAGCTGCCCGACAGCCTCCATCTTTTGCGCCTGGTGCAAGCGCTCCTCCGCCAGCTTGATGTCGGTGATATCCTGCACCACGCCCTCGCTGCGAAAGGCCCGCCCGGCCGCGTCGAAATACAGCACCTCGTTCTCGTGAAGATGGCGGATCTCGTCATCCTTTCTGATGATCCGGTATTCGATATCCAACGGCTCTTGCAGCCGCAGTGATGCTTCCGCCGCCGCCTGATAGCGCTCCCGGTCGTCAGGGTGCAGCCATTTCATATCGTCCGCGGTCGACGGCGGTTCAGCCATGTAGTCGGCGACGGTGACCCCGTGAATCCGCGCGCATTCCTGTGAATAGAAAGTGCACTTGTCCTCGATCAGATCCCAGGCAAAATAGCCCAGTTTGGCGATCTTCGCGGCCGCTTTCAGGCGCGCCTCGCTCTCTCGCAGTTTCCGTTCGGCGAATTTCCGCTCGCTGATGTCCTGCATCACGCCGACCGAGCGCACCAGGGTACCGACCGCATCCAAGACCGGCTCCCAGATCTCCCGCACGTCCAAGGTATCGCCGGTGTGACACAGCAGCTTGTATTCGAGGACCGTGCGCTTCGGATTCCGTTTGAACTCCTGAACGCTGGCCGCGAAATACTCCCGATCCAGCGGATGGACGCGCTCTATATCGGCGGCCAGAGAGCGCATTTTTCCCAGGAAATCCTCAACACTGTAGCCGTGCAGCCGCGCCATTTCCGCGGAAGCGGCGAGAAACCGCTCCTCGATTTCATCGTACTCCCAGTGACCGAGCCCGGCGAGACTTTCGGTGTGCGCATAAAGCCTCTGAACCTTGAGAAGCTGCTCTTCGAGTTTCCGGCGCTGTGAAATTTCCCGCTTCATGGTATCAGCGGCCCGCTGGATCTCGGCGGCCCGTTCTTCATCGCGACGCGCCTGTTCAATCAATTGCAGCTTGGCGCTGGTCATCGCGGCGACGGTCGTGAGCAGTTCCAGATCGTCGCTCCCGAACTGGCCGGGGCGCGAACCCTCGCAGTCGATCACCCCGACGGCCCGCCCGTCGACGACCAGCGGCACGCAGATCTCCGAACAAGCTTCCCCCACGTCGGAAATATAACGGCTGTCCTTGCGCACATCGTCGACAACGATGGCTTGCATCGACTGCGCGACCGCCCCCGTAATGCCATTGCCGACAGCTATTTCCAGGGCATTGGCGATCTCGTCGTCGCGCGGGTTCTTGTTGCCGATCGCGGCGACCTGGCGGAGCATTTCGCGCTCCGGGTCAATCAGATAGACCACGCAGTCGTCGAACCCCAGCCTTCCAACGACACTGCGAGCGACATACCAGACGAGTTTATCCCCGGTCGGAATGCGCATCAGTTGCAGCGCGAAATCGTTGAGCGTGCTCAAGCGTGCGCTCTTGCGGCGCAAATCGCCGACCAGATGCCGAAGGTCTCCTGCCGCGGGAAAAGTGTCATTCATGGGACCGCACCCTCATGAGCGATAACCAAAATTCACAACGCCACTACCCCTACGCAAATTCGACCGCCACGCAAGCGTCTGGAAGCGAGAAATTCGTGATCCGGATCCCGCAGGCGTCGCACGCGACCCGAATTTCCCGGCCTCAAGGCGTTACTTGAACTCGATAGCGCAATTCGCTCTCACCGCCAGCAGAAACCGCAACCCGCCAGCGTGCCCGTTGGGCGTCGAGCTTTTCGTGCGCCTGACTTTCCTCCAGCATTCGCCAGCCGCGCGGCAGCACGGCAATAACCTCGATCTCAACCGCCTCCTCCTTGGCGTTCTTCAGGAAGATCGCCCGCATAGTCTGGAACGAGCCGCTGCTCTTGTCGAGGCGCCGGAAGTCGACCTGCCGGGGTTCGGCACTCAGATCGAAGGCACCGCCCAATCGCAGTTCCAGCGACGTGCCGGCCGCGGCATGGGCGAGCGTGTCTTCGCCACTGAAAATGCGCGCTGTGGCGTCAATTGTCTGGTAGACCCGAAGCGTGCCGGCCGGCAGCGGGCGCCCGAGACCGCTCTCTTGGCTGTTGTTCAGGGCCAACACGATATCGGCGTTGACCGGGCCCGGATTTTCCGAGTTATAGCCGGGCCTGTCGGTGACCCGGAATATCCGACGCACGGCCACATCTTCGGCGACGAAAAGCGGGATCTGCTTTATTTCGCCAGCGGCAAGATCGAAACGTCCCGGTAGCTCATAAAGGTAACGCTCGGCAAGCGACCTCGGCGCCGGCATGGCGTCGCCAAAGCTGGCGGCCATCTCGACTTGCATGACCTTGCGCAAGCCTGGCCGCGGCGCGACCTGGTTGACATCGCCGGCGACGAGCCGCAGTTCGGCATCGCGAAACTCGCTGCCGCTACTGTTTTCCAGGGTGACCAGGGCGGTCAAGCTCATCGACTGCCCGCTCTCGTTCAGTTCGGCGACGTAGTCTGCCCGCCAGTTGAGGCCGCCGGTCAGATAACGCATTTGTAACTCGCCCGTGCCGGCCTGCTCGCGCGCCACTGTCGCCAACAGGGCTGGCCGAACCCGTAAACCCTCGGGCAACTGCCCAAAGGCAATGCGATCGACCGGCAGAACTTCAATGCGGCCCGCGCGGCGCACGACGGCGCCCTCGGAGACGGCCAACAATTCAGCATCCTCGAAGCGTTCCTCGCCGCTCTGCGGGTGGACGCTCACCACCTTTACGCGGCGACCGACATGCGTCTCCAACAGACGCCGAGGCGTGATCAGGTCGGTTGTGAAGCTTTGTTCAAGGATCTTTAAATCCGGGCCGGCAAGCAACAGTGTCTCGGGCCGCAGTGCGGCACTGACATCATCGAGCAGCAGGCGTGTCTCGCCGGCCGCGAGGTTAAGTTGACGGGTCTCGCTGACCAGGGCCAAGTCATTGTTGTAGACGGTCAGGGACAGGGCGTTGCGCGCCGCGGCATCAACGCGTTGTTCCGCCGCCGTGGCGACGCCGGCAACCATCAACCCAACGGAAAGCGCCGCAATGCCCAAACAACCTCGGCTGCGCGCCATCGACAGACGACGAAAATCATGAAGCAGGCCAAACAGTTCCATCTCGACCTCGTTTCCTTTCAGTCCGCGAAACGACCCTGGGCGCCGCCGCGCGGGCCAGAACTATGCGCGAATTGAGGCCAAAGCGCGGCGCGAATTGCCAACCCACCGGGCATCAGGCCGGACGCCGCGACTTGAGCGCAGCCGTCAGGGTGCCGTCATCGAGATAGTCGAGTTCCCCGCCCACCGGCACACCGTGCCCGAGTCGCGACACCTCGACTTGTTGGTCGCCGAGGCATTCGGAAATGTAGTGGGCGGTGGTCTGGCCATCGACCGTCACCGACAATGCCAGAATGATCTCCCTTACCTCGGATTTGCCGGCGCGCGCGATCAGGGCATCGATGTGCAGTTGCTCCGGCCCGCGCCCATCGATTGCCGAAAGTGTGCCGCCGAGCACATGATAGCGGCCGCGAAAGGCCCCTGAGCGCTCCAGCGCCCATAGGTCCCCGACTTCCTCGACGACACAGATGAGGGCGGGATCGCGGCGCGAATCCTGACACAGGCTGCAAGGATTCTGGCTATCGAGGTTGCCGCAGGTCGAACAGATTTGGATCGCCGACGCGGCTCTGTTCATCGCCTCGGCCAAGGGCAAAAGCAGGCTCTCGCGCTTTTTCATCAAGTGCAGCACCGCGCGGCGCGCCGAACGTGGCCCAAGCCCCGGCAAGCGACCAAGCAGCGTGATAAGATTTTCGATCTCACCGCCGTTCATTTCTGGGCCGGCCCCGTCAGAATGGCAACTGCAATCCCGGCGGCAGTTGCAGCCCCCCGGTCAGTTTTTGCATCTCCTCGGCTGCCATGGTCTCGCCCCTGGCCCTGGCGTCGTTGACGGCGGCGAGAATCAGGTCCTCCAGAACCTCGACCTCGGCGGGATTAAGCAAGACCGGATCGATCTTGATCTCGCGCATGCTGCCCTTCACGCTCAGCCGGACACGGACCATGCCGCCACCGGACGAACCTTCGACTTCCATGGCTTCCAGCTTTTCCTGCATTTCGGCCATCTTGGCCTGCATCTGCTGGGCCTGTTTCATCATCTGGCTTAGGTTTTTCATAAGCTCCGAGTCTCCGCTCTTTTTTTGTCGTCATCGTCGCGTGCCCATTTCGCGGTCCAAATCCACGGTCCTGATCAAGCGACCAGACCGGCGCCCCCATCAGCGCGCCGGGTCGCGCGCGAAATCCTGGCTATCGGGGTCGAGGCCCCTGGCGTCCGGTTCGGCTCCGGGATCTTCCGGGTCGTCCAGAAAATCCGGCGGTTCATCCACGGTACGAGTATCGCGGCGCGCCACCAGTATAGCGCCTGGAAAAGTTTCCAACGCAGCCCGGACCAAAGGGTGATCCATTGCTTCTTCGCGGCGCGCGGCTTCTCGCCTGCGTTCCCTTTCGCGCAGCGGCGCCTCGCCACTCTCGCGCGACAGACTGACCATCCAGCGCCGCCCCGTCACCTCCCCCAGGAAATGCGAAAGGTCGCCGGCCAGTCTTGGTGCGGCGCGCTCGCCCGGGCGAAACTCAATACGACCGGGTTCGAATTTGACGAGATGAATATCTTCCATCAAATGGTTGGCTAGGCTCATATGCTTGTGCCGTCGTGCCAACTCCACCACCTCGGCCAAGCTCTGCGGGTCACTGGTCCCCGGGTCGGGGGCCCGCGGGTCGAGGGTCGAAACGGGTTCTTCCGGCTCGATCTCGCGCACCTCGACCGGCACGGCCCGCAACGCCGGTTGCGCTGCCGCCTGCGCCACCGTCGCGGCGCGCGAGGTATCGCGACCCGGCGGCGCGACAATGGCTCGGCCGGCCTCTGCCTGCGAAGACATCGTGCCAGATGATGGGGCAGCGGTCGATGGGGCGGCAGGCGGCGGCGAAGCGGCCGGCGCCGCCTGTTGCGCGGCCCCCGATTTACCCGTCAATTGCTTGACCAGATCGCCGGGGCTCGGCAATTCGCTGGCATAGGCCAGGCGGATAAGCAGCATTTCCGCAGCCTGGGAGGGCACCGGCGCCGTGCGGGTCTCCCCCAATCCCTTGAGGAGGATCTGCCAACTGCGCGCTAACGTTGCCAGCGACAGCTTATCGCTGATCTCGCGGCCGCGCACGCGTTCGATTTCCGGTTGCTCGTCGAAAGCCTTGGGCTCGATCTTAGCGCGTGTCAGGAAATGCGTCAGTTCCAGAAGGTCCTGCACAACAACGGCGGGGTCGGCACCAGCCGCGTAGAGGTCACTAAAAATCCGGAGAGCTTCGCCGATTTCACCGGCCATCAAACTATCGAAAAGATCGAATACTCGCGCCCGGTCGGCCAGGCCGAGCATGTCGCTAACCTGCGCTACGGTGACCTCGGATCCGCCGCCCAAGGCGATGGCCTGGTCAAGCAGGGACAGACCGTCGCGCACGGAACCGTCGGCGGCGCGGGCGATCATCGCCACGGCCTCGGGCGCCGCCGCGACGGCTTCTTTTTCAGAAATGACGGTGAAATGCGCGATCAAGGTCGCCTGATCGACCCGCCGCAGATCAAAACGCTGGCAGCGCGACAGCACCGTGATCGGGATCTTGCGGATTTCCGTTGTGGCAAAAACGAAGATCACCTGTTCCGGCGGTTCCTCCAGGGTCTTCAACAACGCGTTGAAGGCCGCCGGCGACAGCATGTGCACTTCGTCGATGACATAGATCTTGTAGCGCGCTTGGACCGGGCGGTAGCGCACGCTTTCGATCAACTCGCGAATATCGCCGACGCCCGTGCGGCTCGCCGCGTCCATTTCGATGACGTCGACATGTCGATCCTGGGCAATGTCCCGGCAATGCGCGCAGATGCCGCAGGGCTCGATCGTTGGGCCGCCCTGTCCGTCGGCGCCAACACAGTTGAGCGCGCGCGCCATAATGCGCGCGGTCGTCGTCTTGCCAACCCCGCGCACACCGGTCAATACAAAGGCATGTGCCAAACGCCCCGTGGCGATGGCATTACTCAAGGTCCGGACCAGGGCCTCCTGGCCTATGAGGTCAGCAAAGGTGGCGGGCCGATATTTACGCGCGAGAACCCGATAAGGGGCGGTTTCGCTGCGCTCGACGGGCTGATCCACCATAGATCCTGGCTTGTGAATGTTTTTGTCTGCCGCCACCCCGGCGGCAACAGCCGGCACGGCCCATTTCGGTGGGAGGCTGGACAAGCGACCCGAGCCAAAACTCGTTACGGCTGCTTCCTTCCGGATCTGACCGGGTTGGCGAGCGACACGTCCGCGAGCCAACCTCCCAA
>JAJFGM010000642.1 GCA_021776145.1 Kiloniellaceae bacterium
TGGACCACCACGGCGGTAACAGGCCGGTCCTGGGTTGGCGCCGGCTGAGTCGGGGCCAACCCGGTAGCGGGCGCCGTCGAAGTGCAGGATCGAACCGCCACCGGCGGCCACGGTATGGATCTGCATCATCGGCGCGCGCATGCGCACGCCGGCGACCTGGGTCTCGAAGGCGCGCTCGTACTCGCCGTTATAGTGCGCGACGTCGGTGGAAGTGCCGCCCATGTCGAAGGTGATGATCTTGTCGATGCCGCCCATGGCGGCGGTGCGAACCGCGCCGACGATGCCGCCGGCCGGGCCCGACAGGATCGAGTCCTTGCCTTGAAAAAGGCGGGCGTCGGTGAGGCCGCCGTTGGATTGCATGAACATCAGCCGGGCGTCGCCAAGCTCGGCGGCGACACGGTCGACATAGCGGCGCAGGATCGGCGACAGATAGGCATCGACGACCGTCGTATCGCCACGGCTGACCAGCTTCATCAGCGGGCTGACTTCGTGGCTCACCGAGACCTGGGTAAAGCCGATCTCGCGCACAAGCGCAGCGGTGCGGGCTTCGTGCTCGGGGTAGCGGTAGCCGTGCATAAAAACGATCGCGGCCGACCGGATGCCGGAATCGTAGGCGGCTTGCAGGGCCGGTCGCAGGCTCTCGACGTCGAGGTCGTGCAGCACTTCACCCTCCGCCGTCACCCGCTCGTCGGCCTCGACGACCGTTTCGTAGAGCAGTTCCGGCAATTCGATCCTACGGTCGAAAATGCGCGGACGGTTCTGGTAGGCGATGCGCAGGGCATCGCGGAAGCCGGCGGTCGTCACCAACAGGGTGCGGTCGCCCTTGCGCTCGAGAAGCGCGTTGGTGGCGACGGTCGTGCCCATTTTGACCGCTTCGATGTCGCCGTCGCCGATCGTCTCGCCTTTCGCAGGATCATCGCCCGCCACCCCGAGCAGGTCGCGGATGCCCTGTAGGGCTGCGTCGACATATTGTTCGGGGTTCTCCGACAGCAGCTTGTGCGAGACGATCTCGCCATCTGGCCGGCGTGCCACGACGTCGGTGAAGGTGCCGCCGCGGTCGATCCAAAATTGCCACTGTCGGGCGTCGCTGGGCTCTACAGCGGGCATTTCCGTGTTCATTTTTTTGCCGACTCCCGGTCGTTCCATGGCCAATTTCGAGTGACACAAGAATTTTTTATTAACATTTTGTCAACATTATTAATACGAATTGCGCTTTACGGTCACGTAGACTTGCCTTGGGCTTGCCTCGATCTGCTGCCACACTACGTGTTGCCTATGCGCAACCCGGATCAAACTACGGTAAAAAGGAAAGCACGATGCGGCGTTTCTTCAAAGGCGTCCGTCGCCTGGTGTTTTTCATTGTGCTGTTGCTGGCCGGGCCGGCGGTGGCCGCGGTGACCGGGCTCGCCGCGGTCAAGGGCGATTGGCGTACCGCCAGCCGCCACAGCGCCGGGATAGCTCCGGATCCGGCCTCCACGCCCGAGGCGATCATCCAGGTCTACGGCGCGCGTACCTTCGGCTGGCGCGGCGCCTTTGCCGTGCACACCTGGATCGCCGCGAAACGGCAAGGCGCCAGCGCTTACCGGACCTATCAGGTCATCGGCTGGCGCTATTGGCATGGTGCCTCGCCCGTCGCCGTCGCCGAGGAACCGCCGGACCGCCACTGGTTTGGCGCCCGGCCCGAGGTCTATGCGGAACGGCGTGGCGCCGATGTCGAAGCGATGATCGACCGCTTGGAAGCCGCGGTGGCAGCCTATCCCTTCAACGATCTCTACCGCACCTGGCCAGGGCCGAACTCCAACACCTTCACCGCCGTCATCGCCCGCTCCCTGCCGGAACTGGGTGTCGATCTGCCGCCGACGGCGATCGGCAAGGATTATCTGGAACCAGGCTTGCCGGCCGCCGTCAGCCCAAGCGGGACCGGGTTCCAGGTCTCGCTCGGCGGCCTCTTTGGTGTCATGGCGGCCTGGGAAGAGGGCCTTGAGGTCAATCTCCTGGGCCTGTCGTTCGGTATTGACCCCGCCGATCTGGCAATCAAGTTGCCAGGCCTCGGCCGTATTTCCGCCGTCGGAGATTGACCCCATCGACAAGGCGCGTCCGAACCGCGCACCTCCCGACCTGATCTTGCCGCATCCGGCCTGACGTGGAATAAACAGGCTCGAAATACGGTCGCCCGAGCGGCCGAGGCGATGGCATAAGCGTCCGCTCGACCGGGTCGGCGCGGGGCCTAAGGCTACCACGCGCGGTTGCTGCCGCGTACCGGCCTTGCCGGCAAGAGGGTTCATGCGATGAGCGTTTGGGGCAAGATACTAGGCGGCGTCGGCGGCTTCGCGATCGGCGGTCCGCTCGGGGCCATCATCGGTGCCGTGGCCGGGCACGCCGTCGACAAGATGCGTGCCGATACGCAAGAGACGGAAGGCAACGACGGGACGCGTCAGATCGCGTTCACCATCGGCGTTATCGTGCTCGGCGCCAAGATGGCCAAAGCCGACGGCGTGGTGACCCGCTCCGAGGTCGATGCCTTCAAGCGGGTCTTCCGCATCCCACCAAACGAAATGACGAACGTCGGTCGCATCTTCAATCAGGCGCGCCGCGACGCCGGCGGTTTCGAGCCCTACGCCAAGCAGCTCAGCCGCATGTTCCATGACAATCCGGCGGTCTTGGAAGAATTGTTGGACGGATTGTTCCATATTGCCAGCGCCGATGGGCAGGTAAGCCAGGAAGAGGTCGAATATCTTGAACAGCTATCCGTCATCTTTGGCTTCGATCCTGCCCAGTGGGATCGTATCCGCGCCGCCAACATGGGCGGCGGTAAATCCGATCCCTATGGCGTTCTGGGTGTGACCCGCGATCAAAGCGATGCCGAGATCCAGGCGGCGCACCGCAAACTGGCCATCGAGAACCATCCCGACAAGTTGGTTGCCCAGGGCATGCCGCAGGAATTCGTCGATATGGCCAACGATAAGCTGGCCGTCATCAACGCGGCCTATGACGAGATCCGCAAGTCGCGAGGCCAGGCTTGAGCGGCCACTGCGCGGCGCGATCCGGGAAAGATAATTCGAGACGAGATTGAATGGCGCCTCCTGCTCCCCTGGTGGCCCTGCGCGGGGCCCGACTGTCGTTCGGCGG
>JAJFGM010000643.1 GCA_021776145.1 Kiloniellaceae bacterium
CCCAGGACAAGGCCGGATTCGGTCGCGCGAAGAATTCGCCCGGCCCCAGGCTGCGGCTAAAGCCGCGACCAATTGAAGATCCAGCGGCAGCGAATGCCGCGCGCCCAATTCAGGATCCGGCGGCAGCGCCGGGCCTGCTCGAGAAGAGACCGACCACGGCGGGGCGACGCTGGCTTTCGGCCACCTCGCTGCCGGGCGCATAGACCGCCTTGACCCAGAAGGTCTCTTCGCCATCGAGAGCAAAACGGCCGCCAATGATGCCGACAGGCCAGCCATCGTACTGCGTATATAGCGCGGCGCTGCTGTCGCCGTCGACGCCGTCGCGCTTACTGCCCACGTTGATCGAGAACTGGCCGTCCGGCGAAACCCGGTCCTTGAAGAAAACGACGATGAGATATTCGCCCTCGCCATCCGGCGTCGCGCCGGCCCGGCTTAACGGTACGGCCTCGGACAAGACCAGTTCGTAGAACCCGGCGTAGCTTGACGAGACCCTGTCGAAAGCGGCCTCCACTGCGGCCAGGGGTGCGATATACATCTCGGTCTCGGGGCGCCGCGGGAAAATCGGTAGGGCCGCGCTCCGCGTCATAGCAATGCGGTCGCCTTCAACGCGATAGTCGACGTCGAAAGCCAGCGCGGTGCGACGTCCGGCGGTGTCCTCGAAGTGCAGGAAACCACCGAAACCGAGGATTCCGTTCTCCAGCGGACGCGTCTGCGCCAGTTTGACCTGGCGCAGGGCGAACCCTTGATAGGTGAAGTCCGGCTCCTGAAACACGTCGGTCAGGCCGTCGACCGACAAGGCTTCGGCGATCTCTTTTTCCGAGGCCCCGCGTAGGCCCATGGCCAAGGCCGCGACCACCGTCTTGGCGTGCAGCGGCAGCAATTCGTCCGGCATCGAGAGGAACAAGGGTATGTCGTTTTGCGACACGCGATCGTTGGCCTCGCCCTCGGCAACATTGTCGACGACGGCGTCGTTGGCTTCCGGCACGCAAGCCCCCACGAGCAGCGCGGCGAGCGCGAAAGCCAGGGCACGCCAGGCTCCGAATCGTTGAAAGCCATTGGTCTGCGGCATTACATTTCCTCCCGTCGGGACCGCTATCTGCATGGTATCAGGCGCTAAAAACCAAGGCGGAGATTGAACCGGATCGGCGGGTCATCCGCTTGGTTGGTCGCCCCCTTGTCGGCGGCGAGGTCGGGCCAATCGATGCCGCCGGATCGGAAACCGGTATAGGTGTCATAGTCCGGCGTCATCAGCGGCATGTCCGCGAAGGTGCCCTTCGGCACACGCAGCATCTTCGACCAAAGCGGCTCGACTTCGGTCGTTTCATCCAAGGCAAGGGTGATGCGCGACCGCAGCGTCCTCAAGTCCGCACCGTATTTGCCGATCACGTTCTCCGGCTGCAGCTCGATCACGGGATTGAGGACGATGCGTCGGTTGATGCGCAGACCCATCGTCGCACCGGGATTGCGGCGCCCTACCAGTGTATCGAATATCATCAGCGCCGCGATGGCCGATGGATCGCCCCAATCCGCGTCTTCTTCCAAATCCCAAAGGCAATCGTCGCATTCCATCGCGTCCAGTGCCTCGGACATAGCGCGGTCCCAGAACTTGCGATCGTAGATCAGCTCCGCTGGCTTGAGGAAATAGGACGGCAGCGCGAACAGACCGATGATCGGATGCGCCGGCCCGATACCATAGTCTACCCAGCCGCGGCCACGATCGATTGAGGACGACAAGAGCGGCAGCAGCCTTTGCACCATCCGCGCCGTCGGGTCACCCGCCGCGGCATCAGATCGCAGATTTCCCAAAGCGCTGGGACTGTCAAACCGCGCGCGCGCGTCGGTTGCGACATCGGAAAGTCTGACCTCGGCGGGCAGGCTGGGGAGCGCCGGCCAGGCAAGAAAGTTGTGCAGCCCGATATAGCCCGGGGAACGCCCGCCGCGTGCCTGCGCCAGGTGTTGGAAGGTCGCCGCGGTGACGATAACGTACATCATGCCGAACTGCAGGGCATTGCCGAGAACCGGATTTTGCCGCGTAAAACGGGCGAGGGCCTGCAGGTAGAGCGGCATCATCGCCGGGCCTGACAAGAGAATCATCACCGTCAACGCCGTCGTGACGGCTTGAAATCGCTTCGCCAGGGGTGATGTGCCAAGGCTCAAGGCAATGAAGGCAAGCGGCGCCAGTGTCGGCGCGATAAGCAGCAAGGTATCCGAACCCTTGCCGCCGTCGGCCTGCGCACGCGGCGGCGTGACCACCAGCGAAAGGGCAAACACGAAAGCCGTGAGCACTGCGACAAAGGATTTGAATTTGCGCGGCATGCACTTCCCCCTTGAGCCAAGTCTCGCGTCTGAAAACCGCTGATTGGGCAAAGAATCTTCGTTGGGTTTCGATCACAGACACACCAATTGTAGTAGTGCTATCCGATTCGCCATACCAAGTCAGGTATTTTTATGACTTGGACCCGCGACGCGGCTCGGCGGCCAGGCTGCGCCAACTCCGCGCCGGCGCCAGCGTCGGCCCGAAGTGCTGGCACATTGCGTGGATCGCCGGCCTGTGCAATTTTTGACCTATGCGAATTCACAATTTCTATGCCGGCGTCCGGCTTGATCGTGCCGACGCGCTGCGCGGCGATACCGAATGGATCGCCGCCCAACTTACGGCATCGACCACCCGCGTACTGCCGTTGTGGCGTTCGCAACACCTGGTTACCGCCGACATTCGACCGGTGTGGTTGCCCCGGGATGACGCTGCCGGCCTGCTGGACATTGCCGAGCACGTGGTGTTCCTTGGCCTGGAGGATGGCGTTGCCCACGTCACGGTCGATATCTCACATCACGAGACGCCGGAATCCCTCGTCGAAATCGCCGAGCGGGGCACCTTCCGCGACTTGCGGGAATTCGGCCCGCTGCTGGCGCGCCACGAGGGCGCGGTCCTGGCCTACGCGCGCGGACTGCTGCATTGGCACCGGCGCCACCTTTTCTGCGGCGTCTGTGGGGCCGCGACCGAAAGCACGCGTGGCGGCCACGTTCGCCTCTGCGGCAATGAAAGTTGCGGCACCCAGCATTTCCCGCGCACCGATCCGGCGGTCATCATGCTGATTCACGACGGCGCCGGCGCCTGCGTGCTCGGCAGACAAGCGTCCTGGCCCCCCGGCATGCACTCGACCCTCGCTGGTTTCGTCGAACCCGGCGAAAGTTTGGAAGAAGCCGTCGCCCGCGAAATACAGGAAGAAGTCGGTCTCAAGGTACCGGTGAACCAGATCGTCTACCATTCATCGCAGCCCTGGCCCTTTCCCTCGTCCCTGATGCTCGGCTTCCACGCCCATTGTCGTCGCGCCGACTTGAAGGTCGATCCCGTGGAGCTGGAATCGGCTGCCTGGTTCAGCCGCGATGAACTGCTCAACTCGCCGGAAGACGAAAAATTCAAATTGCCGCGCAAGGATTCCATTGCCCGCCGGCTGATCGAGGACTGGCTGGCCGAAGTCTGACGTTGAGCCGCAGCCACCGACAGTTAGAAAACTGGTGCCGCCATGGGGCTGAGCGCATAATCGACCGAAGATACTTAGCGCGCACGCGACCAAGAGGCCGTGGAGACCATCGCAGGCGGCGCATCATGGGAGGGGCAAAGACGATGGGCAGCTACACAGATCTGGAACAGCGCCTGCGGGATCGCGAAGTCATTCTTCTCGACGGCGCCATCGGTACCCAACTGCAGAGCCTGGGCGTACCCATCGCCACCGACGCCTGGGCGGCAGCGGCGTTGGAAAGCCACCCCTTCACCGTCCAGCACATGCACGAAAGCTACATCAAGGCCGGTGTCGACGTGATCACCGTCAACAGCTACGCCTCGGCACGACAGAACCTCGAACGCATCGGCCTTGGCGAAAAGACCCGGGAGCTGAATCTGCGCGCGGTCATGCTGGCCGAGGCGGCGCGTGATAAATGCGCCGGCGAGCGTCCGGTGCTGATCGCCGGTTCGGTTTCCAACTACGGCATGCGCGCCGGCGCCGAAGCGCACTGGACCGACTATCCCGAAGTCGCGCGCTGGAGCGAAACCTCCGATGCGCAGGCCCGCGCCAACCTCGAAGAGCAGGCCACAATTCTGGCCGAGTCCGGGGTCGATTTCCTGCTCGCCGAGTCGACCGGCAGCACAACCCAGCGGCGCTGGGTCATAGAGGCCTGCCTGGCAACCGGCCTACCGGTCTGGATGGGCTATCGCTGCCGACTGGAGGATAGCGCCGCGCAGCCGTTGGTCGGCTACCTGAGCGACGAAACCCTGTCCGAAAATTTTGCCGCGATCGCGGCGCTTGGCGGTTCGGTCGTCACGGTTTTTCATTCTACCCCAGAGGCAACCGCGGCGGCCCTGCCGATCATCCGCGAAACCTGGTCGGGGCCGATTGCCTTCTATCCCGAGGCTGACCGGCCCGACTACGTCCAGCGCCACAAAGATAAGAAGTTCGAGACGCGTGTCAGTCCCGATGACTTCGTCGCCTGGACTCTGGCGCAGGTCGAACAGGGCGTGCAGGTCGTCGGCGGATGCTGTGGCATTGAGCTCGAGCACATTCGCCCGTTGCGTGAGGCCCTGCCGAAGTATCTTCCGCACTAGGCATAGGGTGCCCGTTTTCAGGTCAGGCGGCTTTCCCCCTTGAGCGGTTTGCCTGTAAATTCCGCGGGGCTCATCCCGCTTGCGGCGCCCGCCGAGCGCCACGTCGACGTTCTCAGGACCCCCTTCATGCCCGGCCCCCCGCCCCTTCCTTTCCCCCTCGACGCCTTGTCGCGAGGGCTTGGAGTCCTGGGCCGTCACGCCACCCTGCTGTTGGCGGCGGGCATCTTCGCCGGGCTGCTGTTGCCGGATCTGGCGCATCTGCTGCGACCTTTGCTGGCGCCCTCCGTCGGACTGCTGCTGACGGTTTCGCTGCTGGCCCTCAACTGGGGCCTGCTGCACGACCACCTGCGGCGCCCCCAAAAGCTCGCATTGGGAGTTGCCTGGCAACTCGCGGTGTCACCCCTTCTGGCCTTCCTCCTGGTCCTGTCGCTCGGCCTGCCAGCGGACCTGGAGGTGGCGCTGATCGTCAACGCGGCGGCACCGCCGGTGACGGCGTCGGTGGCCATCGCCTTGCTGCTTGGGCTGGATGCCGCCTATGCCGCCGCCCTGGCGGTCGTGGCGACGCTGCTGCTGCCGTTGACGCTGGTACCGGTATCCCTGCTGTTGCTGGGACTCGACCTGCAGGTCGACGGCCTCGCCTTTCTCGGCCGCTTCGCCGTCTTCATCCTGCTGCCGTTTTGCACCGCCTTGCTGCTCAAGCGGTTCCTGCCGGCGTCAAGCCTGACGCAGCACCGCGGCGCCATCGACGGCATCAATGTCTTGCTGCTCCTGGTCTTCGCCATTGCGGTCATGGACGGCGCAACCACGCGCCTGCTGGCGACACCGGGCACCTTCGCCGTCTTTCTGGCTGCCGCATTCCTCTTCAACATCTGCTTTCAAGTGCTTGGCGCCCTGGCTTTTCGCCTCGCCGGGCGCGCAACCTCGCTGACCCTCGGGCTGGCTTCCGGCAACCGCAACATGGCCTTGATGCTGGTCCTCTCGGGCGGCCTCCTGGGTCCTGACTTCCTGCTTTATGTCGCCCTGGCACAGATCCCCATCTTCCTCCTGCCGCTGCTCGCCGAGCGCATCTATCCGCGCCTGCCCTGACCGATGCCGAAATCGATCCAAAACGACGCGCGTAAGGAGGCCCTGGCCCGGTCCTGGGACGACAACGCGGCGAAGTGGACACGCGCCGTGCGCCAAGGCCTCATCGCCAGCCGCCGCGAGGCCACCGATGCCGCCATCGTCGAGGCGGTGCTACGACACAATCCAAAGCGCCTTCTCGATGCCGGCTGCGGCGAAGGCTGGCTGCTGCGGCGTCTGCGGCAGGACAGCGGCTGCACCGCCATAGGGATCGATGCGTCGGAGCAGCTCATCGCCGCCGCCCGCCAAGCTGACCCCAACGGCGACTACCGTGTCCTGCCCTACGACCGTTTGCGATTCGACGGCGCCGGCCTGGGCGCTGCCTTCGATGCCATCGTTTTCAACTTCGCGCTGTTCGATGAAGAACTGGCACCGCTTCTCGTCGACGCGGCCGCACTGTTGGCGCCACGCGGCATCCTTGTCATTCAGACGCTGCACCCCGACCTGTCGCCGCTGGCGCCTTCAGGCGACGGATGGCGGGGTGCCGGCTGGCACTGCGAGGACTTTGCCGCATTCGCGGAGCCCGGCTGGCGGCCCATGCCCTGGTTCGGCCGCGACCGCGAGTCCTGGCGGGCCGTCATCGCCGAAGCCGGCCTGGAGTTACGCGAACATGCCGAACCGCGCGGTGCGGAAAGGCCGCTGTCGTTGTTAATGACCTGTGGCAAGCCGGAGTGAGGCCTTCGGAGCTCATATCGGCTGGACAAGCTCTTGGTCAAGGCGACAAGATCGGGCAGCGACAGGCCAATCCGAGAGGCTAATCCGAGAGGCAAACCCGAGAGGCCAACCATGGCGACGGAGTTCCCGCATCTCTTCCAGCCGCTGCGGCTAGGCGGCCAGAAGCTGAAGAATCGCATCGTCTTTGGCGCCCATACCGCCAACATGGCCGAAGACGGACTGCCTGGCGACCGCCACTTCGGCTACTACCGCGAGCGTGCCCGCGGCGGCGCCGCCATGATCGTCGTCGAACCGACCCCGGCGCACCGCACCGGCGTGCTGACCCGCGGCAACTTCCGCCACGAGGACGACAGCATCATCCCTGCCTTTCGCCGCATCACCGACGAATGCCATGGCCACGGCACGGTGATGATCCACCAGATCTATCACGTCGGCGGACACGGCGATCAGGACAACTCCTGGCAGCCCTACTGGTCGCCCTCGGGACTGCCGTCTTTTCACGACCCCTGGGGCAGCCACGCCATGCACGAAGCCGAGATCGAGGAGCTGATCGAGGCCTTTGTGCAGCAGGCGCGGCGCGATCGCGACGCCGGCTTCGACGGCGTTGACCTCTTTGCCGGCTACAACTGCCTGATCGATCAGTTCTGGTCGCCGATCACCAATAATCGCGATGACCGCTGGGGCGGCAGCCTGGAAAATCGGCTGCGTTTCGCCGTCGAGATCTGTGGTCGCATTCGCGCCCTTGCTGGCGAGGATTTCATCATCGGCATGACGGTCTCGGGCGCCGAGCCCTATCCCGGCGGCCTCGGCCTGGACGACAAGCAGGAGATCGCCGCCTATCTCGACCAGCGCGGCTTGGTCGACTATTTCTCGGTCGGCACCGGCAGCTACCTCAACAGCTTCTCCAAGATCGTTCCCAGCTTTCACTTCGACATGCTGCTCGGCCGGTCCGACGCCGCCGCCTTCAAGGAGGTCGTGAGACACGCCGCCGTCACCGCCGAGGCGCGGGTCAAGACGCCGGCCAACGCCGAAAAAGCCATCGCCGATGGGAATTGCGACCTGGTGTCGATCGTACGCGGCCAGATCGCCGACCCGCACCTCGCCAACAAGGCGCGGGAGGGACGGGCCGAGGATGTGCGGCCCTGCATCTCCTGCAACCAACTCTGCATTGGCCGGCGCATGCGTGACTATTGGATCTCCTGCCTGATCAACCCCTCGGCCGGACGCGAAAGCGAATGGGACGGCGACAGCCTGCCGCCAACCGAGACGCCGCGCCCGGTTCTGGTCGTCGGCGGTGGCCCGGCCGGTTTGGAATCGGCACGTGTAGCAGCCGAGCGCGGCCACCGGGTGACCCTGGCGGAACGCGGCGGCGAACTCGGTGGGCAGTTCCGCCTTGCCGCCGGCCAACCCGAACGTGGCGAGGTCGGGGCGCTGCTGACGTGGTACGAGCGGCAGCTGGAAAAGCTTCAGGTGACCGTCAAGCTGCGTTGCGAAATGAGCGCCGAGGACATCCGCGCCAGCGGCGCCGAAGCGGTCGTCTTGGCCACCGGCTCACAGCCGACGCGAAGTGGCTTCCAACGCGCCATCCCACAGCAGGCAAAGCTGCCCGGCGCCGATCAGGAGAACGTCTGCACCGTCCACGACGTGCTCGAAGGCAAGGTCGTGCCGGGTACGAACGTGCTGTTGCTCGACGATATCAACGGCTGGTGGCCAGCCAGCGGCACCGCCCTGCACCTGGCTGAACAACGCCACTTCGTCACCCTGATAACCAGCGCCGAACAGACCTGCGGCCAACTGGAGAACAGCTTGACCGCCGACACGACGCGCGAGCGTTTCATAAAGTTCGGAGTGGAGACCCTGACCGCGACCGCGCTTGTAAAATGGCACGGCAACACGGCGACCCTGATGAACCTCTATACCGGCGACTCCGAGGAGCGCGACTTCGACTCCCTTGTCCTGGCCTGTACCAACACCCCCGAAGACGGCCTCAGCCGGGCGCTCGCCCAATCCGGCATGGAAGTCCCCGATATGGAGATTCACAGTCTCGGCGATGCGGTGGCGGCGCGCACCGCCTCCATGGCGATCTACGAGGCTCGCAAGCTGGCGCTGGGGCTATAGATCGACTCATTGCCCCGAACCCGATAGCGCTGAAACCCACGCCATTGACTCTTTGATTAACTTAGGTCAGTAATATTGCCGTAATTATCGCGGGAGGGGACGATGGACTGGTCGGCACAGCTGTCAAACGAGGCCAAAACCATGCAGGCCTCGGACGTCAGCGACCTGTTGCGCATCCTCGAAGACCCCTCCATCGTGAGTTTCGCCGGAGGCATTCCCGACCAGGCGCTGTTTCCCATCGAGGCCCTGCAGGACGCCCAGGACGCGCTGCGCGGCGACCCGGAGCGATTGCGCCGTACCCTGCAGTATTCCAGCTGCGAAGGTTACGCACCGCTGCGCCAGTGGATTGCCGAACGCCAGGTGGCGGAAGGCGTAGAGGCGCGCGCCGACAACGTCATTATTACCAGCGGCGCGCAGCAGTCACTGGCGCTCTTGGCCCAGGCGCTGTTGGATTCCGGCGACCGCATCGCCGTCGGGCGTCCGACCTTCATGGGTGCACTGCAGGTTTTCAGCCTCAGACAACCGCGCTACTGCGAAGTCGAACTCGATGACGAAGGGCTCAAGCCCGCGGCCCTGGAAGAAGCCTTTCGCGCCGGCGCGCGCCTGCTTTATGTCATTCCCGACTTCCAGAACCCTTCGGGAATATCGCTGTCTCTGGAGCGGCGGCAGGCGGTCCTGCGCCTGGCACGGCAGTACCAGGCCCTGATACTGGAAGATGTGGCCTACCGCGCGCTCTACTACGATACGCCACCACCACCGAGCCTGATGGCGCTGGATGGCGCCGCCAGCCCACTGGAGGACGGCTGCGTGGTTCAAGTCGGAACTGTCTCCAAGACCTTGATGCCGGCGCTACGGGTTGGCTGGACCATCGCCCCGACCCCTTTGATCGACAAGCTGGTGTTATTGAAGCAGGCCCAGGACCTGCACACCTCGACCGGCAACCAGGTTATCGCGCACACGCTCTCGACCAGCATCCTGGACACCCACAGCGAGACCTTGCGCCGGGTCTATCGTGAACGGCGCGACGCCATGGTCTCGGCGCTCTTGCGCCACCTTCCCAACGAGGTTGAGATCTCACGGCCCGGTGGCGGCCTTTTCGTCTGGCTGACCCTGCCTGAGGGCAGCGACAGCGCGGCATTGCTGCGGCGATCCCTGGCCGAGGAGAAGATTGCCTTTGTCCCCGGCGCGGCCTTTCACGCCGACGGCGGTGGTGCCAACACACTGCGGTTGAGTTTTTCGACCAATTCGCTCGAAGTCATCGAGGATGGCATTCAACGCCTGGCGGCGCTTCTGCGCGGTGCTTCATAAACGATTCGTCCGCGAGCGCGGCCGCCAGGGAAAAGAATCCTGCGTCCTTTCCGAGCTGCTTGCGTCTAATATGGTGGGAATCATTTTTCGGAGATCCGCCATGCGCCTGCAACTGGCCCTCAACGTTCGCGACATCGACGAGGCCGTGGACTATTACTCGAAGCTCTTCGGCAGCGAACCTCACAAGCGGCGCAAGGGTTACGCCAATTTTGCCATCGACTCACCGCCCCTGAAGCTGGTGCTGTTCGAGAACCCCGATGCCGCCGAGCGCCTCAATCACCTCGGTGTCGAGGTGTTCGACGAGGTCGAGGTCACGGCCGCCAAACAGCGGCTCGATGCCGTTGGCGTGCTGGACCTGGTCGAGCAGGAGACGGTCTGCTGCCACGCCACCCAGAACAAGATCTGGTCGCAGGAACCGCAAGGCCTGCGCTGGGAATGGTACCGCATCACCGACGACACACCTCGCGGCGTCGGCGACGGCGGCAAGTTGGAGAGTCCAGACCTCGGCACCAAGGGCGGCGATAGTGACACGACGGCGGGAAAGGACGCGGTCTGTTGCGGCTGACCCGCAGGGTGCCGGCCGCGGTGACGGGCGCGGTGACGGACGGGGTGACGGGCGGAGGCCGCGGTTGAGCGGTCCCGCCCTCGACGACGCGGCTTGGCGCGAATTTCGCGCCGGCCTCACCGCTTATGTGCGGCGCCGGGTCGATGCCGCCGCCGCGGAGGATCTGGTCGGCGATGTACTGCTCCGCCTGGTCGAAAATCAGGACCGTCTGCGCGCCGCGAACAATCCGGCGGCCTGGGTATTCCGCGTCGCCGCCAACGCCGTCACCGACCATCATCGTCGTCGCGGCGCTGAAGCGCGCGCCCTGGCGGCAGCCAAAACCGAGCCGCGCACGACGGCATTGGCCGCGACCGGCGTCGATGCGCCTGGCGACACGGCAACTGGGGATGCGGCGACCGCCGACGGCGCGGCCGATGAAATGGCCGCCTGTCTGCAACCCTTCATTCGTGGCCTGCCTGCACCCTATGCCGAGGCCTTGTTGTTGATTGAAATCGAAGGCTTGTCCCGTGCCGCCGCCGCCGAGCGTCTGGGCCTGTCGCCCTCGGGCCTGAAATCACGCCTGCAACGCGGCCGCGCCAAGCTCAAACAGTCCCTGATCGCCTGCTGCGCCATCGAACTCGACGCCCGCGGCGGAATCATCGAATACAAGAGCCGCCGACCGGCACCCTGTTGCCGCATCGGCAGCAGCTGTTAAGCATATCAGCGTCTGTTGCCCGCCCGCACGGCTGCCCGCCTGATTACCCTATCAAGGCCTTGCGGCACCGCGCGCCACGGCGTGAAATCGGCCGGAATTTTAAGCATGTTTGCTCGCGAAATCTTAACCCTGCTGCCACACAATCGGTTACGTGCAACAGCTGTGGCCAACATCACGTTAGGGCCAACACAGCGATTTGGAGGACGTTTTCGATGTTAAAGCAGATCAAAGCGTTTTTGGATGACGAATCCGGCGCGACCGCCATCGAGTATGGCCTGATTGCCGCGCTGGTTTCGGTTGCCGCGATCGCCGCACTCGGCGCCATGGGCAACTCGCTGGGGCAGATGTTCAACAAGGTCGCAAGCGAACTGGGAAGTGCCGTCGCGCCGTAATCGACGTGCCGAATTCAAAGTCACCCAATTAGAGACTCTTACCTAAGAAGGCCCCGTCCGCTTGCGGACGGGGCCTTTCCGTTGCTTGCGCCCCGCTCAGTGAAAGCGGTGCGGCGACAGCGCCGCCGCGGTGACTCCGCGCGCCGCCAGATCTTTGGGAATTTCACCGCCGGTTGCCAGCGCCGCGGCGACACGGCCCATCGAACTGGCGGTCTGGATGCCGTAGCCGCCCTGGCCGGCCAACCAGAAGAAACCGGCACGCTCAGGGTCGAAACCGACGACCGGCGTCTTGTCGGCGACGAAGGAGCGCAAACCGGCCCAGGAATGCGCGATACGTGGTATTTCCAGCGTCGTCGCCTTCTGCAGATGGTCGACGACGATGGCAATGTCGAGCTCTTCGGGCTGCACGTCGCAGGGCGGCATCGGCGTCTCATCGGCCGGCGAGGCCAGCAGTCGCCCGGCATCGGGCTTGAAATAGAAATCCTCGGCAATGCCGATGGTCAACGGCCAGTCCGCGGTCTGCAGCGCCGCCGGCGGATCGAAGGTAATGACGGTACGCCGCTTCGGCACCAGGCCGACACGTCGCGCCCCGGCCAGCTCGGCAAGCTCGTCGGCCCAGGCACCGCCGGCGTTGACGACGACCGCAGCGGTGAAGTCGCCGGCCTTGCTGACCATGTGCCAGATCCCATTCCCGAAGCTGACGGCGGTGACCTCGGCGTTGCAGATCAAGCGCCCGCCGGCGGCCTTGAGGCCGCGCAGGTAGCCCTGATGCAGGGCATGCACGTCGATATCCATGGCATCGGCCTCGAATACGCCGCCGGCGACGAAATCCTCGCGCAGGGCCGGCACGATGGCGCGTGTCTCGGCGCCGCCGAGACGCCGCAAGCCGGCGGCGCGGCCCTCGGCCGCCGCCGCGTCCAAAGCCTCTTGCTGGTCGGCGCGGCCGACGAAAAGGGCGCCACGCGGCGTCAGGATCGGGGCGTCGCTGAAACCGCTCGGCGGGTGCATGTAAAAGGCGCGGCCGCCCCATGTCAGGGCACGGATGGTGGCGTTGCCATAGGCCTCGGTGAAAAGTGCCGCCGAACGGCCCGTGGTGTGATAGCCAGGCTGAGACTCGCGCTCGACAAGCAGGACTCGGCCGCTTTTTGCCAGCTCGTAAGCCGCCGACGCCCCGGCCATGCCGGCGCCGATAATAATGAAATCGTATGCGCTCATGCCTTTACACTCACTTCGAGGCCTTCCATCGTTGACGAAGAGACTATATTGACGTTAGGCGGCTTGGGCCAAGCCCGGCCAGCGGTCGGGCCTGAACCGGGCCCGCCTGGAGAAAAGTGCGATAATAGGAGAGGGCCATGCCGGGACCGCTGCAGGGCGTACGCGTAATCGATCTGACCCAGATGGTGTCGGGACCCTTGGCCACCATGATGCTGGCCGACCAGGGCGCCGACGTGATCAAGGTGGAAAACCCCAGGGTCGGCGACCACACGCGGATCGTCTCGACACGCCGGGGCGGTTATTCCGCCGGTTTCCTCAACAACAACCGCAACAAACGCTCGATCGCCCTCGACCTTAAGCATCCACGCGGGTTGGCGACAATGCGGCGGCTGATTGCCGGCGCCGACGTTTTCATTCAGAACTTCCGGCCCGGCGTGATCGAGCGCATGGGACTTGGCGAAGAAGCGGTGCGCGCCATCGCGCCCAAGGTCATCTATGTTTCGATCACCGGCTTCGGCGATCGCGGGCCTTACGCCAAAAAGCCGGTCTACGATCCGCTGATCCAGGCGTTGTCGGGATTGACCACGATCCAGGCCGGGTCGGACGAGGCGCGGCCGCGCCTGGTGCGCACCATCCTTCCCGACAAGCTGACGGGCGTAAAGGCAGCGCAGGCGATCACCGCGGCGCTCTTCGCGCGCGAGCGCAACGGCGAGGGCCAGCACATTCGCTTGTCGATGCTCGACAGCGTCATCGCTTTCCTATGGGGCTCGGACATGGGCGGCCATACCTTCGTCGGCGACGAACTGGCGCAAGAGACGGCGCAGAGTTTCATCGATCTCGTCTACGAAACCCGCGACGGCTATATCACCGTCGCGGTCCAGTCCGACAAGGAATGGGCGGCGCTGACCCGGGCGCTCGACAAGCCGGAGTGGCTGCGGGATCCACGTTTCGAGTCGGCCGCGGCGCGCCAGCGCAACATCGACGTGCGCCTCGAAATGATACAGGAAGTCTTGCGCACGCGCGGCGCGGCGGAATGGCTGGCGCGACTGGAGGCCGAGGACGTGCCCTGCGCCCCGGTCCTGCGCCGCCGCGAAATGATCCGTCATCCGCAGATCGCCGCCAACGACCTGCTGGTCGAGTCGGATCATCCCGTGGCCGGCCGCCTGCGTCAGACGCGCCCGGCGGCGCGCTTTTCCCGCACCGTGCCGGAAATGCGCGGCGGCGCCCCGGGATTGGGCGAGCACACCGCCGAGGTCCTGGCCGAGGCCGGGTTTGACGCCAACGAGATTGCGGCACTGCAGGAAAGCGGCGCCGCCGGCGGCGGACGCGAGGAGGCGGCGCAGTGATCGACTTCTACTACTGGCCGACGCCGAATGGCTGGAAGGTCGCGATCCTGCTCGAAGAGCTCGCCATCCCCTACAAGATGTGCCCGGTCAACATCGGCAAGGGCGAGCAGTTCGCGCCAGACTTCTTGAAGATCAGCCCGAACCACCGCATGCCGGCGATCGTCGACCACGCCGTCGCGGACGCGCCGGTTGCGGTCTTCGAATCCGGCGCCATCATGTTCTATCTCGCCGAAAAGACCGGCCGCTTCATTCCCGCCGACCCGCTGGGCCGCAAAGAGGCGCTGGAGTGGCTGTTCTGGCAGACCGGCAACCAGGGACCGATGGCCGGCCAGCTCAGCCACTTCGTCAACTATGCGCCGGACGGCCAGGACTATTCGAAAACCCGCTACGCCGGCGAGTACGACCGCTGCCTTGGCGTGCTGGAGCGCCGGCTCGCGGACCGCGACTACATTCTCGGCGAGACCTATTCGATTGCCGACATGATCTGCTGGCCCTGGGTTCTGATCGCCAAACCGCTCGGCCAGTCCCTCGATGCTTTCCCCAACGTCGCGCGCTGGCGCCAGGCGGTCAAGGAACGCCCGGCCGTGCGGCGCGGCGTCGACCTTGGCAAGGATCTGCGGCGCACCGCCCCGCCGAGCGACGCAGAACGCAAGATCCTGTTCGGCCAAACCGCCCAAAGCACGACGGACCAGTGCGCGACGGACCAGAGCGCGTCAACGGAGTGATCGTCTCCTCACCGCCGGCAGCAGCCACCGATGCTGGCCGCATGGCGCAAAACACCGGCAAATGCATGATCCAAGCGCGACTGCTTTATACATTGGGAAGCTCATTGACGCCCGCTGTCGATGCGGCCAACGGCAGGATCAGACGCCGGAAGCTTATGGTCTCCGAGAAGCCGCGTATCGAGCGGCATTCGGCGCGGCATTCGTGGCATTGTAGCAGTGGCGCGACAAGCGGGTCGGCGGCTAGGCTGTCGGACAGCACGATGTCATCGCCAAGGCTCTCGCCCTGCAGGCGCGCCGCCAAATTGACGCTACCGCCGAAATAGTCGAGACGGTCGTTCAAAGTAACGGCGATGCAGGGTCCGGCGTGCAGCCCGACCTTGAGCACCAGGCCGTCTTCGGCCCTAGCCCCCTCGGCCTTGGCCGCCGCGGCGTTGAAACTGGCGATCTCCGCGTGCATGGCAAGCGCCCCGCGCAGGCCGTCCGCCGGATCGACAAAGGCGGCCATCACGGCGTCGCCGATGGTCTTGACGACGGCGCCATTGTGGCGGCGGACGACACCGGCAAGGATCGCGAAGTGACGGCGCACCGTGTCATAGGCAACGGCGTCGCCGACCCGTTCGTAAAAGGCGGTCGATCCCTTGAGGTCGGTGAAAAGCAGGGTAACCTGCGAAATACCGGCCTCGCCGCCCGGCTCCAAGACCTGGTCGGAAAAGAGATCGCGGAACGTCTGCAGGTTACTGACGCGATAGCCGGTCAGGGCGTCGCGCTGCCAGTCGCGGCTCTCGATAATGAAGGTGCGGCGCGTGCCGCCGGCGTTGATCAGTTTGACCTCGCCGGCATTGCCCGGCGGACCGGCCGTCACCATGCCATCTTCGATGCGCACCTCGGGGCAACCTCCACCCGCGAACTCGATATCGCAACTTCCGCCGGTCTCGAGGCTGCGCAAGCGGTAGGAGCCCGGCGCCAGGGTAATCGGCACGGTCTGCTCCAGACCCGGCTCCAGGGTGACCTGCAGCTTGATATGCTCGGTGGTCATCGGCCCGAAAAGACAGAACTCGCCGTCGATGACGTCGAAGATTGACGGCGCCGGGTGAAAAGTCAGCTCGATGTTGCGTTCAAAATCGCCGTCGTAGTCGATGTTGCAGGAACCACAATGGGCCTCGCGCGGCAGGCGGTCCAAACTCTGCGCCGACAGTTTGGCGCCTCGGCAGCGCGGACAGAGCAGATCCCAACGCAATTCCAAGAGGCCGTCGCGCACCGCCTGCAGGCACATTTCCACGACTTCTCGCTC
>JAJFGM010000644.1 GCA_021776145.1 Kiloniellaceae bacterium
CGTGCCGGCGGCGATGCTGGTGCCGTCGATCTCGAAGGGCGCCTGCCGCGCCGTACTAGCCGCGGCCACGGGTCTTGGTCTTGCGCGGTTTGGCGTTGGCCTCGAGGAACTCGATGATGGTGCCGGCGACGTCCTTGCCGGTCGCCCGCTCGACACCCTCGAGGCCGGGCGAGGAGTTGACCTCCATGACCACCGGCCCGTGGTTCGAGCGCAGCAGGTCGACGCCGCAGACATTGAGCCCCATGGCGCGGGCCGAGCGCACGGCGGTGGAGCGTTCTTCCGGGGTGATGCGGATGACCTCGGCCGAGCCGCCGCGGTGCAGGTTGGAGCGGAAGTCGTCCCCGGCGCCCTGGCGCTTCATGGCGGCGACCACCTTGCCGCCGACGACCAGGCAGCGGATATCCATGCCGCCGGCCTCCTTGATGAACTCCTGCACCAGGATGTTGACCTTGGCGCCGCCAAAGGCCTCGATCACCGACCTGGCGGAGTTGTGCGTCTCGCCGAGCACGACGCCGATGCCCTGGGTGCCCTCGAGCAGTTTGATGACCACCGGAGCGCCGCCGGCGACGTCGATGACGTCGTCGGCGAATTTTGCGGAATTGGCGAAGCCGGTGACCGGCAGGCCGATGCCGTCGCGGGCAAGGAGCTGCAGCGAGCGCAGCTTGTCGCGCGAGCGGCCGATAGCGACGGACTCGTTCAGCGGATAGACACCCATCATCTCGAACTGCCGCAGAACCGCCATTCCGTAATAGGTGATGGAGACGCCGATGCGCGGGATCACGGCGTCATAGCCGGTCAGCTTCTGGTTCATGTAGCGCAGCTCGGGCCGGTGCGAGGTGATGTTCATGTAGCAGAGCAGCGTATTGATGACGTCGATCGTGTGGCCGCGCGCCTCGGCCGCCTCGACCAGCCGGCGGTGCGAATAGAGATCCGCGTTGCGCGCCATCATGACGATCTTCATGGCTTATTCCTCTTCCGATGCAGGCTTTTTGCGCGAGGCGCGTGCCTTGGCGGCGGCCTTTGATCCCTTCTTAAGTGATGGTTTCCCGATTTTGCGCCGACGGCAATAGGATCTTGCCGGATCGACCAGCATGCGGCCCTTGATGGCGGTGCGGCCGAGCAGCATGCGAAAGCCCATCTGGTCGCGGTCGGTGAGGGTGATCTGGATCGGCCAGACCTCGCCGCCGAGATCGAGCGGCGTCTCGATGACAAAGCGTTTCTCGCGATGGCCGCCGGAATTCATCACCCAGCGATAGTCGACGACGTCGCACTCGCAGGTCTGAACGCGGGCGTCGTCGCGCTGCAACGGATGGATGTCGAAGCGGATGCGCCGGCCGCCATCGATCGGCCGGATGTTGAAGGCGTGCAGGGCCGAGGTGCGGGCACCGGTGTCGACCTTGGCCTTAATGGCATCGACACCGAGTGCCGGCAGGCCGGCCCATTCGCGCCAGCCGACCACCGTACGCTCACGGCTGCGCCGCTCGGCCTGCGTGACGCGCGCCTCGGCGGCTGGGATAGTTTTCTTGCGCGGCTTCTTGCGCCCGGTCTTGCCGGTGTCGTCGTCGGGCCTGGCCATGTGGTGCGTCCAAGGGTTTTCAGTCCTTCCTCTATAACCGCAATCGGGGGCGCCAAAAAGGGCCGCGGTGCCGGCCGTGGGTGCGATTGATGTAAATCAAAGCGGTTTGACGGCAACCCGTGGCCCAATAGGCACAGAGAAAAAATGGGCATTCGCCGGTCGCGCCGGTCAAGGTGGCGTGGCGGCCTGCGCAACGCCCGCAAGCCGGGCCCGAGGAAGGGGCCCATGGATGTGGCCGCTAAGCACTTGAATCCAATGTGATGCAGGTCCCGAAAAACGGCTCAAGAATTGATCCGTTTTTCGGAACCGTCGCACTAGGGCCAGACGATGGGGACGCATCGACATGGACGTTCAGCAGCAATCGACCGCGACAGAGGCCGAGACTTCCAAAATACCCTCTAGTGGCAAAACACCCTCCGATAGGGAGGCCGCGCGGGCTTCGAAAGCCGATCTGCGGCCGATGATGGGCAACGAGGCCCTGGCGCGCGGCGCCTGGGAAGCCGGGGTCCGCGTCGGTTCGGCCTATCCGGGCACACCGAGCACCGAGATTATGGAGAGCCTTGCGCGCTACCCCGCCAGCGACGTGGCGGCGCAGTGGGCGACCAACGAGAAGGTCTCGCTCGACGTCGCGATCGGCGCTTCCTTCGCCGGCGTGCGCGCCGTCGCGGCGATGAAGCACGTCGGCCTCAACGTCGCCTCCGATGCCCTAATGTCGCAGACCTACATCGGCGTCAACGGCGGCCTGGTGCTAATCGTCTGCGACGATCCGGGCATCCACTCCTCGCAGAACGAACAGGACACGCGGCTCTACGCGCGCCTCGCTATGGTGCCCTGCCTGGAGCCCGCGGACGCGCAGGAGGCGCTGGATTTCACGCGCCTCGCCTTCGACATCAGCGAAGAATTCGACACTTCGGTGTTGGTGCGCTCGACGACGCGGCTGTCCCACACGCGCAGCCTGGTGAAGACCGGCGAACGCCAGGAGCCCGCGCCCAAGGGTTTTGTCGAGAACCCCAACAAGAACGTCATGATCCCCTCCAACGCCCGCGCCCAGCATCCCAAGCTACTGGCGCGCGAGGAAAAACTGTCCGCCTATTTCGCCGCTTCGCCCTTGACGCGCTGGGAAAAAGGTCGCGCCGATGTCGGCGTCATCACCCTGTCGACCAGCTATGTCTACGTCAAAGAAGTGCTGCCCGAGGCCTCGATCCTCAAACTTGGCTGCTCCTATCCGCTGCCTGACGAGGTGATCCGCGACTTCGCCGCCTCGGTCGACCGCCTCTTCGTTGTCGAGGAGTTGGAGCCGGTGATCGAAAACGCGGTGCGTGGGCTCGGCATCGAGGTCGCGGGCAAGGTCCACTTCCCGCGCCTTGGCGAACTGTCGCCGGAACTGGTGCGCCAGGGGTTCGAGACGGCCGGCCTGCTGCAGCCCCTGGTCCAACTGGTGACGCTCGAAGCCGAGCCGCCGGTACGGCCGCCGGTGCTCTGCGCCGGCTGCCCGCATATTCCCAGCTTCATGGCCGTGCGGGCGCTGGACGCGCGCATTGCCGGCGACATCGGCTGCTACACCCTGGCCGCTGTCGAGCCGCTGCGGGCCATCGACACCTGCGTTTCCATGGGCTCGAGCATCGCCAACGCCGTCGGCATGGCCAAGGCCCGGGAGATGATTGCGTCGGACGTTGATTCAGACATGGACGCCGGGTCGGGAGAAAACGCGAAACCGATTATCGCCACCATCGGCGACTCCACCTTCCTGCACTCCGGCATTCCGCCGCTGATCGACGCCGTCTACAACGACGTCGACATCACCGTCATCCTGCTCGACAACCACATAACGGCGATGACCGGCGGGCAGAACCACGCCGCCACCGGCAAGACCCTGCGCGGCGACGACGCCCATCGTGTGGTTTTCGAGGAAATGGTGCGCGCCTGCGGCGTCACCTGGGTAAAGACGGTGGATTCCTACGACGTCGCTGGCATGTACAAGGTCTTCCGGGAGGCCGTCGGGCACAAAGGCGTTTCGGTGGTCA
>JAJFGM010000645.1 GCA_021776145.1 Kiloniellaceae bacterium
TTGATGGCAACGAAGGGTCGTTCGCGGCGTTCGGAGAACTCGTGCAGGGCGCGGGCCGCCAGCTCCTTGCCGGTGCCTGTTTCGCCAAGCACCAGGACGTCGACCTCGGCGGCGGCGATGGTGCGCAGGCGCTGCCGCAGATCGACCATGACCGGCGCGCGGCCGACCAGCATGGTCTCAAGGGCGTCGCGCTTTTCCAATTGCGATCGCAGCGCCCGGTTCTCGAGGACCAAACGGCGGCGATCCATGGCCCGTGTCACCGCGTCGATCAGGCGGCTCGGAGCAAAGGGTTTTTCCACGAAGTCGTAGGCCCCGGCCTGCATGGCCTTGACCGCCAGTGGCACGTCGGCGTGACCGGTGATCAGGATGATCGGCAGATCGGCGTCGATCTCGCGCGCCTCGGCGAGGAGCTGCAGACCATCCTTCTTGGGCATCTTGATATCGCTGACCAGAACCCCTTCGAAACCGCGCCTGATGCGCTCCAGGGCGCGTTCGGGGTTGGCGAAACACTGCACCTCGAAACCCTCGAGTTCGAGAGACTGGCGACAGGCCAGGCGGACGTGCTCTTCGTCGTCGGTCAGGATGACCTGGCCGGCGCTCGCGACCGCGCCACCGGAACTTCCAGAAACTCTATTCTCGGCACTCATTGCGCCGCCATGGCTTCGGCGGCCGTCGCCGTTTTCAGCCCGACGACGAAGCGGGTGCCGCCGCCCTTCCGCCCACCAGTCTCGCCCGCCCCAGTTTCGCCCGCCCCAGTCTCGCCCGCACCGACCTCAATCGTGCCGCCAAAATCCTTGACGATGTTGTAGGAGATGGAAAGTCCCAAGCCGAGGCCCTCGCCCACTCCCTTGGTCGTGAAGAAGGGATCGAAGATCTGCGCCGCGAGTTCGGGATCGATGCCGCTTCCGTTGTCCTCGACAACGAGCTCGGTCCGCCCGGCGTCACGGCGAACAGCGATGCGCAGGCACGGATCCCTGGTCTCGCGCATGGCATCGATGGCATTGGTCAAGAGGTTCATGATGACCTGTTGCAGGCGCACATGCCCGCCGATCACCCAGACTTCGTCGTCCGGCAACTCGAGGCTAGGCGTTACACCGAATTTCTCAAAGCGCCCCTGCAGCAGCGCCAGGGTCTCGGTCAAGGCGCCGGTCAGCGACACCGGGCGAATCCTGTCCTGCGGCTTGCGGGCAAAGCTGGAAAGATGTTTGGACAACGCCGCCATGCGTTCGGTCAGCTGTGAGATCAGGCCGAGGTTCTTTTGCGCCTCTTCCTCGCGGCCGCGTTCCATGAAGGCGCCGGCGTTCTCGGCATAGGTACGGATCGCCGTCAGCGGCTGGTTGAATTCATGCGACAGGGCCGCCGACATCTGGCCCAGCGCGGCCAGCTTGCCGGCCTGGATGACCTCTTGCTGCGCCTGGCGCAGCTCCTCTTCCGCTGTCTTGCGTTCGTGCACTTCTTCCTCGAGCTGCCGATTGGCGACGCTGAGATCCTCGGTCCGTTCAGCGACGGCGCGCTCCAGCAGATCATGGGCCTGTTTATTGGCGGCCAGGCGTTCCTCGAAGCGGCGGCGGCGTTCTCGCAGCACCGCGAAAGCGAGACCCAGGGCCATCAGGCCGAAGAAGGCAAAGCCGACGACGATCAGGCTCTGCCGCAAGACGCCGCGGGTCTCGATCAAGAGGTGCGCGTTCCAGCCTTCAACCGGCATGGCTTGGCTGAGCAGCAGGTAGGTCTGGCGGCGCCGGTCTGAACGGTCCGGAACCGCCTCGACGCGTGGCACGCCGATGACCGAGACTTCGATGTCGCGCCACTCGACAGGGTCCAGAGTTTCGGCCTCGAATCGCCTCTCCTCCGCGATGCGGCGCCGTGTCTCGGCACTGAGTGGCCGCAGGGCGCGCAGCCGCCGGTCGGGATGGCCGGCCAAGACGATGATCCCATCCGCATCGGAGATCAGCACCTCATGCACGCTGGCCCGCATTTCGGCCTCAATGTCGGCGACGCCGACCTTGACCACGACAACACCGACAATCTCGCGCCCGTCGCGGACCGGATGGGCGAAGTAGTAACCGCGCTTGCCCGAAGCCGTGCCGAGCGCGAAGAAGCGCCCGAGGCGGCCCTGCATGGCCTCCCGGTAATAGGGTCGGTAGCTGTAGTTTTCGTCGACAAACGACGGTTCGTCGTCCCAGTTCGAGGCGGCGATGGCGGTGCCGCGCGTATCCAAGAGATAGCTGTCGGCGGCACCGGTGGAGAGGTTGGCGTCGACCAGGAACCGGTTGGCCGCGGCCAGCAGCCCGGGATCTCGCGGCTGCCGCAGCAAGGCACGGATTTCGAGGCTCTTGGCATAGATGCGCGGCAGCGCCCGATAGCGACCCAAACGGCCCTTCAGGTTCTCGACATGCAGGCTCAACGCCGCCGCGCCGCGCGCGGCGGTCTCGCGCAGGAAATAGACTTGGCTGGCCTCGAATGCAGCCCACAGCACGGCCAGCGCGACGAGACCGAAAAGGATCGGCCCCGCCGCTTTTCCAACCTGCTGTTTTGCCAGCCGCGCCATTCCTGCTCCACTTGCCGCCGCGCCAACCTCCTGCTCGCCGGCCTACTGGGTACGGCCTACTGGGCGCCGATGCGCGGCAGCGTACCGACATCATCGACCCAGTCGCGGGCCGAGCCGCACCAGTATTGCGCCTTGGGTGCCAGTTCGTCGCGCTGGCGGGCGGTGCCGAGGCGGATGCCGTAGACCTTTGGCCCAGCGCCGACATCCGTCGAATAGAGCGGCGAGCCACAGTCGCCGCAGAAAGTCTGCTCACGCTGGCGGCCGCTGTCGGCCAGCTTGACATAGACTTTCGGGGTGCCGCTGAGCAGCTTGAAGCCGTCTTCGGCTGTGAAGGCCACGGTGCGGAAGGCCGAACCCGACAGCGCCTGGCAATCCGTGCAGTGGCAGATGATGACCTTGTCGGGGTCGATCTCGGCTTCGTAAGCAATCTTGCCGCAGTGGCAGCCGCCATCGATTTTCATGATGCTCCTCCCGTTTCGGCTCCTTGCCGAAGAATGCCCACCCGAGGCGTCGTATTGCAGAATACGCCACGCGCGGCCTTCTGGCAGCCCCTGTCCGCGAGAACTGGCGCGATCGACCGAAGCTGGCCTTGATTTAATTGTTCTTGTTATGTTCTTATCGATGCCGCCCGCCCTTGCGTTGAGGACAGCCAGACCATGACCCGACTGACCATCGCCACCTGCCAATTCCCCGTTACCGCCGACGTCGCCGCCAATGCGGCACAGATTCGACGCCAGATCGCCGAGGCCGCGGCGGCCGGCGCCGACGTCGCCCACTTTCCCGAAAACGCGATCACCGGAAACCTCAAGCTCAATGGCAAGAAGCTGGCGCCGTGCCCGAGCGGCAACTGGCGGCAGACTTGGCGGCACTGCGACTGGGCCTTGATCCGCGCCGAAACCGAAGGTATCCGCCAGGCCTGCCGCGACGCCGGGATCTGGGCGGTGGTCGGCTCCAGCCATTCCTTCGATCCCGAAAAGCGCCCGACCAACTGCATCTATGTCTTCGATGCCGCCGGCGCCATCGTCGAGCGTTACGACAAACGGCGCTGCTCGGAGAGCGACCTGGCCAACCACACCCCGGGCGACCAACCCGTGACCTTCGCGATCAAGGGCATCGCCTGCGGCATAACGATGGGCCTGGAGTGGTCTTTTCCCGACATTTTCATGGATTACGCCGAAGCCGGGGTCGACCTGCTGTTTCACTCCGGCTTCGCGGCCCAGCAAGAGCGCGACACCATCCACACCCACACCGTGCCGCAGGTCATGCAGGGCCACGCCTTCAACGCCAACCTCTTTATCAGCGTCAGCAACGCCGCCAACGCCCTGCAGGCCCTCCCCAGCTTTTGGGTAAGGCGCAGCGGCCGCCGCGGCGGCACCTGCGGCCGCAATGCCACGGCGGTATTGGTCAGCGAAATATTCGACGAGCCGGAAAAGGACGAACTCTACCACTACATCCGCAACTTCCGGCGCGGCTGCCGCGACGGCTCTTTCTACGCGCCGCACGTCAGCGACGACCCGCGCCGCCTGCTGCGGCACACGCTTGGATAGGCGCCGGCGGCCCCAGCCCTCTACGCCGCCCCGGCCCACTTCCCCGGCCTACTTCACCGGCCGATACTACTTCGCCGGATGGTTCTACTTCGCCGGCGCGGGACCCTTGCCGCGTTCGGAAATCCAGATGCCGCCGAGAACCAGGGCCATGGCCAGGGCGTGGTAAAGCTCGAAGGATTCGCCCAAAAGCAGAACCGCCAGGATCGAGGCAAAGATTGGCGTCAAATTGACGAAGACGCCGGCGCGACTGGGGCCGATGAGCCGCACGCCGTGCATGAAGGAGAGCTGCGCCAGCAGCGACGGGAAGACCGTGACCACGGCGGCGATGGCCCAGCCCTTCGGTGTTGGCCATTGCAGGTCGCCAAGCAGGAATTCAGCCAGGAGCAGCGGCAACGAGGTCACCAATGCGGCGATGGCGAAGCCGGTGAAGAGGCCGAGCGAGGAGATCTCCGGCCGTCGCCGCAGGCCCAGGGTGTAGGCGGCATAGATCAGGCAGCCGCAAAGCATCAGGAGGTCGCCGTAGTTGAACGCCAGGGCGGCCAGACGGGCAAAATCACCGGCAATAGCAACGAGAACGACGCCAAGCAGGGTCACCGCCATTCCGACGAGCTGAAAAGC
>JAJFGM010000646.1 GCA_021776145.1 Kiloniellaceae bacterium
GGCATCGATACCGAAAGGATCGTCGACGGAATGGCTGGGCAGGGTGAACCAGCGCGGCCCCTCCTCCGTCATAAAAAAGTGATCTTCGAGACGCACGCCAAACTCGCCGTAGATACAGATCATCGGCTCGTTGGAAAAACACATGCCGGGCGCCAACGGCGTCTTGTTGTCTTTGACCAGATAGGTCCACTCGTGCACGTCAAGGCCAATGCCGTGCCCGGTTCGGTGCGGTAGCCCTGGCACGGCATAGCCCGGCCCGAACCCACCTTCCTCGATGACCCGCCGCGCCGCCGCGTCGACGGCTTCGCAAGGCGCGCCGACCTCGGCCGCCGCGAAGGCCGCGGCCTGGGCGTTCTTCTCCAGCTCCCAGACCTGCCGCTGGCGCGGCGTCGGCTCGCCGAAGACGTAGGAACGCGTGATATCCGAATGATATCCCTCGACGGTCGCTCCGGTATCGATCAGCACCATGTCACCCTCTGTCAGGGTTTGCGGATAGGGCACGCCGTGCGGATAGGCCGTCGGTTCGCCGAAGAGAACGATACAGAAGCTGACCGGCCCGTCGACGCCAAGGCGCCGATGCGCCTCGGCAATGAAGTCGGCAACCTCGGTGGTGGTAATGCCCTCGCGCAGAATCCGCGCTGTCGCCTTGTGGACTTCGAGGGTGATTTCCTTGGCCCTCTGCATCAGCGCCAGTTCCGCCGACGACTTGATCATCCGGCAGGCGCCGGTGATGGAGTCGGCGTTGACATAGTCGAAGCTGTTGCCGGCGCGACGCAGACCATCGAAGGTGAAAAACGGTGTGGTCTCGTCAACCGCGATGGTGCCTCGGCCGCGCCCCTGGCCGCGCAGGACATCGATCACCAGGGCGGTGGGATCCTCGTGTTCCTCCCAGCCACGGATTTCCTCGCCGCCCTCGACCATGGTGCGGGTTTTCTCGATTTCGAAGGCGGGGCAGATATGGGTGATCTCGCCCTCGGCCGGCAGAATCGCGCCGTGCAGCCGCTCGCTGCCGCGCAGCCGCAGACCTGTGAAGTAGAAAAGCGATGTCGAGGCATCCAAATAGAGCGCATCGATGCCTTGTTCGCGCATCAGCGCCTGCGCTTTCGCGATTCGCCCAAGACGCTCGTCCCGCGTGATCGGCCGCACCTCGCCGCGCATGGACTGCATGCGCGCCAGTTCGGCCTCGGCCGTCGAACCGCCAACCCCCAATGTCATATCTACCCCCGAATAAGCCATGCCACGGCGCTTGATCTAGCGCCCGAAATAAACGGGCGACCGCGGCGGAAGGTTACCCGCCCTGTTCCACCAGGGCCTTCAGATTAGCAAGGCCGGCCTCGTAGTCGGCGCCGATCCAGCCGTCGAACATCAGGCCCATATAGCGCATCATCGGGTTCATGCCGAGTTCGCTATCGAACTCCCAGGTGACCCGTGTCCCCCCGCCTTGCGGATCCAGCGACAGCTCCGCTTCCGCGCCACCTTTATCACCAAAATCGAGCGCCGTGCGGACACGGCTGTCGGTGACGCTTTCGATGATCTCCTGGGCGCCTGAGCCCACTTCGTCAACCTCGCTTTGCCAGATAACCTTGGCGCCGAGACCAGCTTCCGGCCCGCTGTAGTCGACCTTGGCCGCGGGATCGCGCTTCAGCCAGGGAGCCCAGCCGTTCACTGCCTTCAAACTGTTAATCTGCGGGAAGATCTTTTCCGGTCCGGCGTCGACGACGATCGAACGTTCGACATGCACCTGCCCTGGCAGCAGATAAGCCCCGCCAACAAGCGCAACAACCACGGCCACCAAGCCGATAACGATCTTCTTCAACATTCCTTTCCTCCACCTTCCAATCGAATCCGCACGGCCGCCAGATTATAGGGACGGGCGCGTTGTTCGTCGCTGACGATCATCGCCGTGATATCGCCCCACTCCGCCCGCTCACCGCGACTCGAAGGCAAAACCCGCCAGCAGCATGTCGACCCTCTGGCCGTCCTCGGCGAGGGGCAAGAGCAAACGCTCGTAGGAGATGTTTTTCTTGCCGTTGAGCGGCATCGCGTCGCGTCCAAAGTTCGGTAGGGCGCTTTCCACCACCTCGCCATAGACCGCCAAGACCGGCGCGAGGCGCTCGCGGTCGAGGATTTCATCGAAGCCATAGCCGGTGTAGTCGCGCGCCATGCGGCTGACCACCTCCGTTCCGACAAGGCGATAGCGGTAGCCGGTGCCGCCGTTGCGCGGCAGCACATCGATGAGGCAAAGACGCGAAAGGTGATGCGGAATTTCCAACGGATCGAGATCGGCCCGCGCCGGCAGGCGCGCGCCCTGCCTTTTGCTCGACCAGTAGTTAAAGAGATCCCGCAAATCCGCCGGCAATGCGGCAAGATTGAAATTCATTTTCCATCCGGGCAAAATCAAAAACCGAAGCCAGCATAGACGAAAGCAAGTTTATTAGTAAGTTTAAATATAACGCATAAATGCTTATTGTAATTGTGATATTTGATCTCCAATTGCGATGATTCACAAGGGTGTAGATACTGATTCCCTGGGCTTTTCCGCCTCCGCGAAGAGACAGAATAGAATGCCGCCACGCCCCTACAACGTGATTGAAGACTGGACCCGCAGTTACGATAGTCCCCTCGTCGTGATATCCGGTCAGCAAGTCGAGGTCGGAGTGCGCGACAGCGACTGGCCAGGGTTCCTCTGGTGCCGCGGCGCCGACGGCAAGGAGGCTTGGCTGCCGGAAGTCATCCTCGCCGTCACGGGCGAGACGGCCACAGCCCTGCGCGACTATGACCCGATCGAACTTACCGCCGCCGCCGGTGACCGCGTATTTGGTGATGAAGCTCTTGCCGGCTGGATCTGGTGCCGTAACCAGGCGGGCGCCGAAGGCTGGCTACCAGCGCGGCTGCTGGAAGCGCACAACGGGTAACGCCCTACGCCCGCACACGCTGCTTCTTGGGGTCGTAGAACGACAGCGGCACGACGGTCGCCGGCAGGCGTTTCTGGTGGCCGTCGAGCTTGCCGACTTCGACCCGGGTGCCGGGCTCGCTGTATTGCACCGCCATGCGGCAAAGCGCGACGTTCTTCTTGAGGACCGGCGAGCGCGTGGCGCTGGTGACGACACCGACCTGCGGCCGGCCAACGTGCACGCAGTCGCCGTGCGCCGCCGGCTCGGCGCCGTCGAGTTCCAAGCCGACGAGCACGCGCTGGGCATTCTCCTTGCGCTGCCTCAACGCCTCGCGGCCGATGAAATCCTCGTTCTTGCTCTTCAGCGGCACGGCAAAACCGATGCCGGCCTCGTAAGGGTCGGTCTGGTCGTCGAACTCGTGGTCGGCGAAGATAAGGCCGGCCTCGATGCGCAGCATATCGAGCCCTTCCAGGCCCAAGGGCGTCAGCCCCAAGGGCTCGCCGACCTGCCAGATCGCATCCCAGACCGCCGGCGCGTCCTTGGGGTGGCACCAGACCTCGTAGCCCAGTTCGCCGGTGTAGCCAGTACGCGAAACGACGATGGGAATGCCGTCGGGTCCGGCAATCCGACCAACCGAGAAACGGAACCAACCCAGCTCTTGCAGCGAAGCCTGCGCCGGCGGCGTCCAGACGACCTCCTTGAGGATGTCGCGGCTCATCGGCCCTTGGACCGAAACATTATGAAGCTGATCGGTGGAGGTCTTGATCCAGACCTCAAGCCCCATCTTTTCCGCCTGCTCGCGCAACCACTGGCCGCCATAGTCGCAACCGCCGACCCAGCGGAAGTTGTCCTGACCAAGGCGGAACAGCGTGCCGTCGTCGATCATCATGCCGGTCTCGTAGCACATTGCGCTGTAGACCACCTGGCCAACGGCCAGCTTGCGCACATTACGGGTCAGGCAATGCTGCAACAGGGTTTCGGCGTCGGGCCCCAGGATCTCGAACTTGCGCAGGGCCGAGAGGTCGAGGATCACCGCCCTTTCGCGACAAGCCCAGTATTCGGCGACGGCGCCGTGATTGGTGTAATCGTTGGCCAGCCAATAGCCATTGTATTCGACGAAGTTGCGCGTCAGCTGCGAGGTGCGTGCGTGAAAACCCGTTTCTTTCGTCATCTCGGCCTCAGCCTCCGTGCTCTTGCGAAATCCGATCGAGCGCTTGAAGCGCTCTTCGGGCGCGTAGACCCGCACATGAATGTCGGTTGGGTTCCAGCCATTGGCCGCGTCGATGTCACAGGGGCAGGCGGACGAGACCACCACCAGATCGGTCAGGGCCTGCAGCAGAACGTAATCGCCGGGTCGCGACCAGGGTTCGTCCAGATAGAACTGGTTCTGGTCGTCGATGCCGGTGTTGTAGAAGAAATTCATCGCCGCCCAACCGCGCCTGGGCGCGACGGAATAGGGTTGAAGCGCGAAGTTGAAATTGTCCGAACAGTTGACGTGGCCCGGATAGCCCAGATCGTCATAGTACTTGGCGGTGCAGGCGAGGCCGAAGGCGTCATGCCGCAGGCAGTTGTCCTGGACGATCTCGACCAGTGGTCGCATGTCCTGGTCGTAGTACTTGGCCATCAGGCCGGGTCCGGGATAACCCAGCCCCATCAGGGTGCGCGTCGTCGTCGGATCGATGCAGCGTTCGATGCCCTTGTCCAACTGCGCCAGCGAAAAGACCTGCAGGTCCGAGCATTGGCGCCCCTCGACGTCGATGACCTGGATCCATTCGCCGGCCTTGACCTCGTAGGCCGTGGCCGTGGCTCTGTCGATGCGCAGGTCCTGCCGTGGTTCCGCCAATGGCGGCGGCAGGCCAACGGCTTCGTCCGGCGCCTGGGGGCTTTCACGAGTGACAAACACTTCCAGATCCGTCGGCGGATCCTGACGGTCGACCGCCATCGCCTGCCCCGGCGCGGTGACGAGAACAACCGCCGCCGCCGTTGCCGTGACGTCGGCGGCGCTGCCCGCGGGACTGTCGCTTGCAAAGAAGTCGTGCGATCTGGCCGACCGCAATGACAGGTCGTGACGCTCCAAAGTCTCGGCAAGACGACTATTCCAAGCCTGGGACAGCGCCTGGCTGCCCGTGGCGTGTCCGGGTCGCGCCACGCCCGGGCGCGGTGTCACCAGCCCAGGATCGCAGTGGCCGGCGGCACTGAAGGAGATGACCTCGCAGGGCTGCCGGCCTTCCAGGTCGACGACGCGCAGGCCATCGCCCGGCTGCAGCCGCAATACCAGCGCACCGCCACCGGCGACCCGATAGCGTTCGCGTCCAGGCAAGGAACGCCTGATTCCGGGGCGCAGAATTCGCGTGCCCGCCGCTTCTCCTAGAGCCACCATGGCTGTCTCCACCGCGTTGCGCGGTACGGCAATATTGAACAAACCAATTTCATACCAATATTTGATCGATGATTCGCCGCAACCCACTGAAACCTGCAAACAATCTAACAGAATCTGAACCAAATTGTCAAAACACTCTTCAATTCGGGCGATTTTGGTAGGTTTTGGTTGAGACGGCCGCCAGCGACGGTTAGACTGACCGCTGTACCGCGCGGAAGATTCTGCATGCGCGGTTATACACTGGCAAGGCGGACAGGAGGGTGACGATGGCAGCGCGAGGCACCTCACCCGCGATCCTGACGGTCGAGTCCCTCACCAAGCAGTTCGGCGGCCTCGTCGCCGTCGACGGCTTGAGTTTTTCCGTTCAGCCCGGCGAGATTCGCGGCCTGATCGGCCCCAACGGCGCCGGCAAAACGACGACCTTTAATGTCGTCAGCGGCTTTTACACGCCGAGCGCGGGCCAGGTCATCTACGATGGCAAGAGTATTTCCGGCTTGAAAATGAGCGCGGTCGCGGCAAGGGGCCTGGTGCGAACCTTTCAGCATTCGACGCTGTTCCAGGAATTCGATCTGCTCGACAACGTTCTGATTGGCTGTCACCTGAAACATACGCCCAGCCTGATGGCGTCGATCCTTGGCACCGACGGCGCCGAGCGCCGCGCCACGCGCGACGCGGCCATGGAGACGCTGGAGTTCTTCGATCTTGCCGACCGCCGTCACAGCCTGGCCGGCGAACTGCCGCACGGACTGCAGCGAGCGCTTGGCATGGCTGTCGCCTTGGCCTCCGAACCCAAGGTGCTGCTGCTCGACGAGCCTTTCACCGGCATGAACCCCGACGAGACCCAGCACATGATGGAGCTGATGCTGAAGATCCGCGGTCGCGGCACTACCTTGCTTTTGGTCGAACATGACATGCAGGCGGTCATGGGGTTGTGCGACTACATCACGGTGCTCAATTTCGGCCGCCTGCTGGTCGAAGGCACGCCGGACGAGATCCGCAGCAATCCGCAGGTCATCGAGGCCTATCTCGGAACGCCACATCATGCTGCTTAGACTCAAGGACGCCAGCGTCCACTACAACAAGGTCGCGGCCCTGCACGGCATTTCCATTGAAGTACCGTCGGGCGGCATCGTCACCATCATCGGCGCCAACGGTGCCGGCAAGACGACGACCCTGCGTAGTATCTCGGGATTGGCGAAGCTGTCGGGCGGCGAGATCTGGTTCGACGGCCAGCGCATCGACGGGCTGGCGCCGGAAAAGATCGTGGCGCTGGGCATCGCCCACGTGCCGGAAGGCCGACGCGTCTTTCCCGAGCTCTCGGTGGAGGAGAACCTGCGCACCGGCGCTTTCCTGCGCCGCGACCACTCCGCCATCGAACGCGACCTGATCTCGGTCTTCGAGCGCTTTCCGCGTCTGCGCGAACGGCGACGACAGTGGGCCAAGACCATGTCGGGCGGCGAACAGCAGATGCTGGCGATCGGGCGGGCGCTCATGGCGGCGCCGCGCCTGCTGTTGCTCGACGAACCATCAATGGGGCTGGCCCCGGTCGTGGTGCAGGAAATCGCCCGGATCATCAAGGATATCAACCAGACCGGCGTGCCTGTCATCCTGGTGGAACAGAACGCGGAACTCGCCCTACGGCTGGCCGACCACGCCTATGTCCTGGAAACCGGACACATGGCGCTCGAGGGGCCGGCGGCCGAATTGCACGAGAACGACCATGTCCGACGTGCCTACCTCGGCGGATAACGGCATGGATCTGGCGGCCGCCAGCGCCGCCGGCTGGTCGCTCCACGACATCGAGTGGGAAAGCAAGGCCGAGCGCGCCGCCGCCCTGGCCTGGAAAGGCGAGCTCGAGGCCGCGGCGGTGATTTGGCATGAGCTCACCGCCCTGGCGCGCGACGCCTTCCCCGCCAACGATCCCCGCCTTGGCACCAGTCTGGCCAACACCGCCTTCGCTTTGCGGGCCCGCGGCGGCGGCGGCGGCGCGGCGGCACGGCCGCTGTTCGACGAAGCACGGCGGATCTGGGACGGCAGTTGGCATTGGGTTCAGCAGATAAAGCCCGACCAGAGGGCGCGCAGTTCGATGTTTCATCTGCGCATGGAAGGGCGCCACCGCGAGACCTACAAGGCTTATGCCCGCAAACAGTTGGAGGACCGTGCCGAGGCGGCGAGAGGCGTCGTTGTCGCCTTGGCCGAAGGCAAGCCGCCGCCCGGCGACGGCCTGCCGCGATGGCGCGCCGAAAAGCCGCCGATCTATGGCGATAGCCGCAAGTTCCTCAGCGCATGCTTTCTGCTGGTTTCGGTCCCGGCCGAAACGGGTGACGTGACCTGAGGCAACTCTATTGCGCGCTTACCTTTTCGTCCTCGCCCTGCCCGGCCTTGCGGCGCAGCAGCTCCCGGATTTTCGGCCCCAGACTTTCCAGCCCTTTGGGCAGGAACAGGATCGAGGCAATCAGCAAGGCACCGTATATCAGCGGCCGCGCCTGGTCGACGCCGAGTTCACGTAGCACGACTTCGTTGAGGACGGTCAGCACCACGACGCCGTAGATCGGCCCGAAGAAGGTCGCGGTACCGCCGACGATGACCCAGATCAGCACGAAGACCATCTGTTCGACGTCGAAGAGGTTCGGGTTGACCGTGCCCAGGTAGTGCGCCATCAACGCCCCCGCCAGACCGGCGAAGAAAGACGCGATGACGAAGGCCAGGGTGCGATAATGCGAGGCGTTGACGCCTACTGATTCCGCCAAGTGGTCTTGCCAATGGACGGCGTGGAAGGTCAGGCCCATGCGCGAATGCTCGACGCGGTAGAGCACCAAAAGCGACAGCGAGACGACGACCAAACAGAAATAGTAGTAGGTCACCGGCTCCCAGAACGCGATGGCGAAATCGCCGATCTGGATGTCCGATATGCCAGGGATCGACTTCAGGCCCTTTGGTCCGCCAAAGGGATCGCGGAACTTCTTCCAACAGAGCCGCAAGACCTCGCCGGCGGCAAAGGATCCGATCAGAAAATAGAAACCTTTCATGCGGAACAGAGGGAAGCTCAGCACATAGGCGACGAGCGCGGCAACAACGGCACCGCTGAGCATCGCTAACGGTACCGGAAAGCCCAGTTTCTTGGCGGCAAGGCTGCTGGCGTAGGCGCCGCAGCCCATGATGACGGCATGCCCGAGCGACCATTCGCCGGTCAGCGTCAATAGCCGGTAGCTGCAGACCAGCAAGACGTGGATGACCAGAAAAACGAGAATCTCTTTTTGCGAGAAGCTGAGGCCATGCGGTAGAGCGATGAGCAGCGCGTAGATCGGCAACAACCACAACAGCCCAGCCCGGGCGCCGTTACGGTTACGCACGTTCCTTGACCCCAAAAAGACCGGTCGGCTTAACGACCAGAACCAGCAACATCAGCAAGAGCCCGACAATGTCGGCAATGACACCGTCGAAGAAGGTGGTGACGAAGGTGTGGACGAAGGCATAGAGCACCGCCGCGACGACCGCCCCCTCCAGACTGCCGATGCCGCCGACAATAATGACGATGAATGCGGTGACGATGACCGAATGCCCCATGTAGGGAAAGGTACGAACCAGCGGCGCCGTCAGAGCGCCGGCGACACCGGCCAAGGCGGCACCGATGAACATGGCCAGGCGCGCGGTTTGATTGATCGAGATCCCCTGCAGGGCGGCGGCCTCGGGATCCTGGGCACAGGCGCGCAAGGCCCAGCCGAACTTCGAGCGCCTGAGAAACACACCGAGGGCGCCAAGCAGTACGATCGAGGCCGCGATCACATAAAGCCGCTGCAGCGGTATGCTGACGCCTTCGATCCCGAAGACCTGCAGCGCCACCTGCTGCGGCGGATTGATGTGTTCCATGCGCACGCCGAATCCCATGACCACCAGGGACTGCAGAATGAGCAGAAAGCCAATCGAGGCGATGAGGCCGCCGAGCGGGTTGTCACGCAGGGGCCGGAAGAGCGTGTACTCCATTGCAACACCGACGAATCCGACGAACACTAGGCCGACGGCGACCGCCAGAAAGAACGGCAGCTCCTGGCCGGCATAGAGATAAACAACGGCATAGGCGCCAAGCATATAGAGCTCGCCGTGGGCGAAGTTGATGACGCCCATGACCCCGAAAATCAGCACCAAGCCGACCGCGATCAGAGCCATGAAGCTGGCCGCGTAGATCGCGTTGACGACGGTTTGCAACAAGAGTTCGAACATAGTTGGAGGCGGTTTCCGAAGGCTAGGGGTTGACTGCCGGCCTGGGCAGGCCCAAGCGCACAGGTCGCGCCCGCGATTGGCATTCGACCGTTGGCCACCGGGCGTCGAAAGCCCAGTGGCCGTGGCCCGCAACCCTAGAAGCGGCGTCTATCCGCGTTGGTGGTACATTTCACCCATGTCGGTGAAATGCTTGACCATGAGATCGCTGTGCTTGTCCCACCAAGCCGGGATCGACTTGAACTCCTTGATCACGGCCTTGCCGTTTTCGATGACCACGACCGGCCAATCGCCGACCAGGGCGTTGTCGATGCCAAAGAGCTCCTTGCCCCACCACTTGGCTTCGCCGAAGGCGTGCAGCCCCGAGCCACCAGCCTTCATCGCCGCCAGGACATCCTGCGGCTCGACACTGCCGGCCTTCTCGGCACCGGCTTTCCACAGGTCCATGATCGAGGCGTACTCCCAAGACACCGCGCCCCATTCGCCGGGCCAGCGCTTGTTGTACTCTTCGAAGAAACCATTTGGATTGGTGAAATTGACGGCGGCGCTGTTCAAGGCCGCGTCATCGAAATCCGGGAACTGAAAGATGAAGCCTTCCATGAATTCGACCGAGGTCTTTTCGATCATCTGGTCGTAAAAGTCGGCTGTGCAGGAAATGATCTGACCCTTGTAGCCCTGAAGATAGGCCTGTTCTGCCAAGGGATGAACGAAGTCGGCGTAGCAGGTATCGAGGCACAGCACATCCGGCTTCTTCGACAGCAACGAGGTCATCACAGGCGCGAAGTCGGTGGTCCCAATATCGAAGAACAGCGGATCGTCCACGACTTCGATGCCGGCTGCCTCGAAGGCCGCAAGGTAGGTCGCGACCGAAGGGCGCCCGAGGGCGTCGTCCTGGGCACAGATAACAGCAGTCTTGGCAGCCGGATTATTCTCGGCGAGCCACTGCACCCCGGTGACGTTATAAATTGGATGTACTTCGCAGGGCGCAATCAGGTTGGGCGTATCGGGCGTCAGATCGCTTGGCAGCAAGGTCGAAACCAACATTCCGGTGCGGTTGGATATATCGACCACCGGCGGCATGGTGTCGCCGCCCAGCATCATGATGAACTTCACGCCATCTTCATTGATCAGCTTCTGCGCCCCGGCGCGCGCCTTATCGGGCGCATATTCGTTGTCATAGGACACGAATTCAACCATATGGCTCTTGCCGCCGATCTTGACGCCGCCGGCCGCATTGACCTGCTCGGCCCAGATTTCGCAGCCATAGAGACCAGGCAGGCCCCAGGCCGCCACTTCGCCGGTCAGGGGCGCCAGGAAACCGATCTTGACGACATCGTCACCGGCCCAGGATATCCGCGGCAATACCGACGATGCCGAGGCGAGAGTCGCGCCGGCTACAGTCGTTTCGAGAATCTTCCGTCTCGTTATCTTTCGCATGGTGCTAAATCTCCCGAATTTTTTTGATTTCACACGGACTTTAATCGGTACGTCTTGCTCGGCGCGCTTCGCTCGATAACACTCGCCGAGGCGATGGGATATGAGCATCCCAAAGAGATGCATGACGGCCCGTATCGGACCTTCCAGACCTCGCTACGCTTCGGACCTAACCGCAGCGACCGGTTTCCGGCCACTCGATTCGTGCAACACGCGGTAATTCCTATCGAGTTCTCATCGTCTCGATGGCAGTCTCAACCAATTTTGGGGCCCGATTCTCCACAATTGCGACTCAATTTCAGCCCAATATAGCCCACTATAAGGGCCAATATGGCGAACCACAAGAATAATTGGTTGACAACTGCTTAGTCGGCCAAACATTTTCGGAAAATTGGGTGGTTTTGGCCAAAAAACTCATCGTATTTATCGATTGGCGGTTGCACCTCAGACCACGATTTGACCCAATTGTCATATTTTGGTGTAAATTGGACTGATTTTGGTTTAACACGTGAACCGCAGTACGATGGGCACTCTTCGTAGTCCGCTGATCGAGGCCGACGAAATGCGATAGCCGACCCCAGTTCTCTTGCGTTGGGGGTGTCGTGCCTCACTTCGGCAGAGCGAGGGGGGAGGCCTTTCGCGGAAAGGGACAAATATGACCCGCGACTGCGATCTTGAAGTCGTTCATCGCCGTCAACACCGACCCGGACGCACCGATTTTCTAAGTTGCGACCTTTGGCGCCGCCCCGGCCCTCGGGCCACGGGCGCCGTCTCCGCGGTCTTTTAGGCGAATGTGAAGAATGACACGGAGCCGGAGCATGCGCGGCCTCAGTTTCGAAAATCGAGCCAAGCTGGCCTGTGCATACGGCGGATTGATTTGGGGTGTTTTCTGGATTCCGCTGAGGGCCCTGGAGGCGGCCGGCGTCTCCGGAGCCTGGGCGACGGTCGCCTTCTATGCCATTCCGCTGGCAATCGTTGTGCCCCTTCTTCTCTATCGCTGGCGGCAAATACTGCGCGGCGGCTGGCGATTGCAGCTGATCGGTCTTTTCGCCGGCCTGTCCCTGGTTCTCTACTCCAATGCCTTTCTCTACACCGACGTCGTCAGAGCCATGCTGCTCTATTACCTCTGTCCCGTTTGGGGTTCGCTGCTCGCGCGCATCTTTCTGAAAGAGGCGATCACCCCGGTCCGGGTGATGGCAATTCTCTTCGGCCTGGCCGGCATGCTGGTGATTTTTGGCGTCGGACCCGGGCTTCCCTGGCCAAAGAATGCCGGCGATTGGATTGGCCTTTCGTCCGGTATCGTTTGGGCGATCGCCATGGTGCTCATGCGTGACGACGAACTCAACGGTCCCACCGAATTGACCACCGTGTACTTTCTTTGGGGAACGCTCACCGCACTTGCCTTTGTAGTCCTGGTTGGATCCGGCCCCTTGCCGGATATGGCGGGTATGGTCGGATCCCTGCCCTGGTTGCTGCCGGTGTTGCTGTTGGTCGTGATGCCCGGCGTGTTCTCTGTAATGTGGGGCACACCCCATCTCAATCCCGGAGTCGTCGGCCTGTTGTTCATGACCGAAATCAGTGTCGGTTCGGCAACCGCCGCCGTTTTGACCGATGAACCTTTCGGGCTGCGCGAGATGGCCGGGATCATTCTGATCTCGCTGGCGGGGTTGCTGGAAGTGCTCGTACCACTGTTCGCCAAGATCGGTTTATGCCACCGCACGAGGTGACGAAGGGCCAAGCCACCGGTCGACGCCCCACGCACAGAAAATTCCACCCGCGTCCGCCCCCGCCGCGGCGGCGAACCGCATCGGCCCACTGGTCGCAAAATACGGGAAATTGGCTGCCGTTGGTCGCTCTTCGCATGGACACGGCGCCGGTGCTCGCCTAAATTGGTATGACCTTGGTTGTGTTCCCTCGCGGTACCAAGGTTGCAAGGACTTGGCTCCAAGGGAACTAGGGGTCCGTGAGCGTGTGCCTTTGCCGGTCAATGCCGACAAAACCCATGCTGCTTTTTAATCGGAGACGAGGAGGAACTTCTATATGACGAAGCGTGTTGCGGTAATTGGTGCAGGGCCCTCCGGCCTCGCTCAACTCAGGGCCTTTCAATCGGCCGCCAGCAAAGGGGCGGAGATTCCGGAAGTCGTGTGTTTCGAAAAGCAGGACGATTGGGGCGGCTTGTGGAACTATACTTGGCGCACCGGCGTCGATGAATTTGGCGAACCCGTTCACTGCAGCATGTACCGATACCTCTGGTCAAACGGACCCAAGGAATGCCTGGAATTCGCCGACTACACCTTCGAGGAGCATTTCGGTAAAGCCATCGCCTCCTATCCGCCGCGCGCGGTCTTGTGGGACTACATCAAGGGTCGCGTCGAAAAGGCCGGCGTGCGCGACTGGATCCGTTTCCGCACTCCGGTACGCAGCGTGACCTACTCCGACGCCAGCGGCAAATTCACCGTCACGGCGCACGATCTGGCCGCCGACCACGTGACGGTCGAAGAGTTCGACCATGTTGTTGTTGCCAGCGGGCACTTTTCCACACCCAACGTGCCCTACTTCGAAGGCTTTAATACCTTCAATGGCCGCATCCTGCACGCTCACGATTTCCGTGACGCCGTGGAATTCGCCGGCAAAGACATCCTGCTGATCGGCACCAGCTACTCGGCCGAGGACATCGGTTCGCAGTGCTACAAATATGGCGCCAAGTCCATCACCTGCAGCCACAGAACCGCGCCCATGGGCTTCAACTGGCCGGACAACTGGCAGGAAGTGCCCTTGCTGACCCGCGTCGAGAACAAAACGGCGCACTTCAAGGACGGCTCCTCTATAGAGATCGACGCCATCATCCTCTGTACCGGCTACCTGCATCACTTTCCCTTCCTCAGCGACGATCTGCGGCTGAAAACCGCGAACCGCATGTGGCCGCTGGGCCTCTACAAGGGGGTGGCCTGGGAGCCGAACCCGAAGCTGATCTATCTCGGCATGCAGGACCAGTTTTACACCCTCAACATGTTCGATGCTCAAGCCTGGTATGCCCGCGACGTCATGATGGGACGTATCGAACTGCCGTCCTCCGACGAGATGTCGGCTCATAGCGCGGCGTGGCGCGAACGCGAATTGACTCTGGCGGACCCGGAGCAACAGATCGTTTTTCAGGGCGACTACGTGCAGGAGCTGATCGACGACACCGACTATCCGAGCTTCGACATCGACGGCGTGAACAAGACCTTCTTCGAATGGGAGCATCACAAGGTCGAGAACATCATGGGCTTCCGCAACAATGCTTATCGATCGCTGATGACCGGCACCATGTCGCCAAAGCATCACACGCCGTGGTTGGACGCGATGGACGACTCCAAGGAGAGTTACCTGCAAATCGACGCGGCCGAATAAACCCAAACCACGCGCACCGTAGGTTTCTGCCAAGAGACCGGCTCTTCATTGGAGCCGGCCTTCCTTTTCGTGTCTAACCCCGGCAGCTGGATGCCCGCCCCAATACCGCAAAGCCGCGATGCGCGCGCCTGTCGTATGTAAGCCGTCAACCGCTCTCGCCGGCCATCGCTGGAAAATCGGGTGCATTTGGGTTATTTTGGTGTATATTGGTATTGTTGACGAGGCGGCACAGCGGCGCCCCCTCTCGTAATGTGACCCCGATCACTGGAACGGCAAACTTGATGACACCTCCCTGGGAACAAGCAGAAACCGTCGCGCAGCCGGTTACCCGTTCGGTTCGGGCCCTGGCCAACGAGCTTTTTGAGCGCATCGCGGCGGATAATTATCCCTATGGCACGCGCCTGCCCGCGGAACGCCAGTTGGCGGAACAGTTTACCGTGTCGCGCAATACTGTGCGGCAAGCCCTCGACCTTCTCGAGGCGCACAAGGTCGTTTCCCGTCGTGCCGGCAGCGGCAGTTTCGTGATCTACCGCAAACGCGACACGCGCCCACAACCCAGCGACGACGCGCCACTGGAACAGTCATCCCGGATGTTGGAGATCGCCGAGATAACCAGCCCACTGGAGTTGAACGTAGTGCGCTCGATCGTCGAACCTGAAATGGTGCGTTTGGCGGTTATCAATATGTCGGCGCGCGACATCGCCAAACTGAATGAGTGCCTGACCAGTCTCGAAGCCGTGAAAACCAGTGCCGAGGACTTCTCGCACTGGGATCTGGAGTATCATCTGGCGATCGCCCGCGGCACCCATAATCCGCTGTTGATCGGGATCTACGAAATTATCGATCATGTGCGCCGCCACGCGCACTGGGCACGCACCAAGGAAAAAACCCTGTCGCCGAATCGCATACGCGACTATCAGGCCAAGCACCGCTCAATTTACGAGGCCATCGAAGCGCGCGACATCGAAAGTGCCGTCGAGTATCTGAAACTCCACATGACAGAGGTTCAGCGCGACCT
>JAJFGM010000647.1 GCA_021776145.1 Kiloniellaceae bacterium
CCCCAGTTCCTTGAAGTGGCCGCGGCCAGGCGCAAATGGGTCGCACCGGGCCTTATCCTGCAAGCCAAACGCCGGGTGCCACCGCAGGCTTCGGCCGTTGGTGCTTGTCCGAAGTCCGCATCGGGGGACACCTCGTTTGCGCCGGATGCCGAGGATATGGTGCGCATCGGCTTTACCGTCAGTCGCAAGGTCGGTAACGCGGTGCAGCGAAATCGGGCGCGGCGGCGTTTGCGTGCCGTGGCCGATGAGGTTTTGCCCATGGAAGGCAAGGCGGGATTCGACTACGTTCTGATCGGCCGCGCGGCTACACTCCAGCGCGGTTTCCAGGATCTGCGCGATGATCTGCGCAAAGCCCTGTCCGGAGTTGCCACCGGAATTGCCAGGGACAAGCGAAAAAGCAGGGCGCCGAGGAAGTCCGAAAGCGCCAAGGGTACTCCCGCCGGAGAGAAAACCCAGTGGAGATGATTGGAGCATGAAAGCCGCCCGCCAGCTCGCGGTCATTTTGGTCAAGGGCTATCAGCTCTCGATTGCCGCGGTTCTTCCGCAATCGTGCCGCTTCCACCCGAGTTGCTCGCACTACGCGATCGAGGCACTCACCAGGCACGGCCTCTTGAAGGGCGGCGGCCTCGCCGTTTGGCGCCTCGCGCGATGCCATCCCTGGGGCGGCGAAGGCTACGATCCGGTCCCGGCAGGGGCCGACCGCGCGGAAGATCCCGCCATGAACCACCGCGGCACGGGCTGCTGCGCAAGACACAGTCAATAAGCGGCCCCGCAGGGCCGCACCCTTGGAGCGACAGGCGTAATGGATCAGAAGAACCTCATACTCGCGATCGTCCTGTCGGTCATCATCCTGCTCGGATTTCAGCTTTTCTTTGCCCCGCCCCCGCCCGAGCCGGGTAGCCAGACTGTAAGCGAAACGCCGACGCAGGCCCCCGACGCAGGCGGCGTCCCACAGGTCCCTGGCGCAAACCAGGGCCAAGGCCAAGCCTTGTCGCCGTCCCTGTCGCGCGATGACGTCGTCGCGGAGAGCCCGCGTATCCGCATCGACACACCGCAGCTGGAAGGCTCGATCGCATTGCTTGGCGGGCGCATTGACGACCTCATATTAAAATCGTATCGCGAAACCCTGAATCCGGAAAGCGACCGCATCGTCCTGCTGTCGCCAAGCGGCAGCGAGCGACCCTATTTCGCCGATTTCGGATGGAGCGCCGCCGACCGTTCGCTTGTCCTGCCCAACTCACAGACCCTGTGGCAGGCCGATTATCAGGAACTGCGCCCCGACCAACCGGTGACCCTCAGTTGGAATAACGGCGAGGGACTGACTTTCCAGCGCCGCTACGAACTCGACGAAAACTATATGTTCAACGTCACCCAGACCGTCGTGAACCGAAGCGGCGCGGCGGTCGACCTTTCGCCCTACGGCCTGATTTCGCGGAGCGGCACGCCCAACGTGCTTGGATTTTATATCCTGCACGAGGGACTCCTCGGGGTCTTTTCCGAAGATGGCGAGAACTCGGCGCTCAAGGAAGTCGACTACGACGATTTGCAGGACGACGGCGTCATCGCCCAGGACTCCGTGGGCGGTTGGATCGGCATCACCGACAAATATTGGCTGGTGGCCCTGGTACCGGACCAGAGCAAGACTTCGAAGAGCCGCTTTGTGCACAGCGCCAAGGACGGCCTCGACAAATACCAGACCGACTTTCTTCAAGCGCCCATCAGTATCGCGTCGGGGTCCTCGGCGGAAAACAGCAGCCACCTCTTCGCCGGCGCGAAAAAGGTGCTGCTGCTCGACAGATACAAGGACGACCTCGGTATCGCCCGCTTCGACCTGGCTGTCGATTTCGGCTGGTTCTTCTATCTGACAAAGCCGATGTTCTATGCCCTGCACTGGCTGGCCGAGCAGACCGGCAACTTCGGCGTTGCCATCCTGCTGCTGACCGTCGCCGTCAAGATCGCCTTCTTCCCACTGGCCAACAAATCTTATCGCTCGATGGCCAAGATGCGCAAATTGCAGCCGAAGATGCTTGAGTTGCGTGAACAGTACGGCGACGACAAACAACGCCTTAACCAGGAGATGATGGAACTCTACAAGAAGGAAGGCGCCAATCCGATGTCCGGCTGCCTGCCGATCCTGGTGCAGATACCGGTCTTTTTTGCCCTCTACAAAGTGCTGTTCGTCAACATCGAGATGCGCCAGGCGCCCTTCTTCGGCTGGGTCCAGGACCTTTCGGCGCCCGACCCGACATCGATCCTCAACATCTTCGGACTCTTGCCCTGGGACGTGCCCGAACTCGGCGTATTGAACGTCATTTCCCTGGGTGTCTGGCCGATCCTCATGGGCATCACCATGTTCCTGCAGCAGCAGTTGAACCCGCAGCCGACGGATCCGATGCAGGCCAAGATTTTCCTTTTCATGCCGATCATTTTCACCTTCCTGCTGGCGCAATTCCCGGCCGGACTGGTGATCTATTGGACCTGGAACAACACGCTGTCGATCATCCAGCAAGCGGTCATCATGAAGCGAGCCGGCGTGCCGATTGGACGCCAACCGAAGTCCACCAGCACCTGAGCCAGCGATCCAAAGAGTCCCGCGGCCGAAACGGGCGCACGGTTAGAAGAGAGTTTCCCCCGGATGTCAGCTGACCTGCCCAGCCAGGGCGCGCGCGAAGAGTCGGACGACGAGATCGCCCAACTCCTGGAGGCCGGACGGCTTCTTTTCGCCAAGGACTGCATCTATCTGACCTCGGCGGCGCAGGAGGGACATTTGCCCGAGCTCGGTTTCAACGAAGTCGCCTTCGCCGGCCGTTCGAATGTCGGAAAATCCAGCCTGGTCAATGCCCTGACCCGACGCAAGACGCTGGCGCGCGCCTCCAACACACCAGGTCGCACTCAGCAGCTCAACTTTTTCGAACTCGGCGGCCGCCTGATCCTGGTCGACCTGCCCGGCTATGGTTATGCCCGCGCCGCAAAAACCGAAATTTCGCGCTGGACCGGGTTGACCCGCAGCTATCTCAAAGGCCGGTCACAGCTGCGCCGCGCCTGTCTGCTGATCGATGCGCGCCATGGGCTGAAGAAGAACGACCACGAGATCATGAACGAGCTGGACGAAACCGCCGTCTCTTATCAGATCGTGCTGACCAAGGCCGACAAGCTCAAGCCGGCCGCGCTGCAACAAACCGTCAACACGGTTGTCGAAGAGACCCGCAAGCATCCCGCGGCGCATCCGACCGTGCTGGTGACCAGCGCTGTTTCGGGCCTCGGTATTCCCGAGTTGCGCGCCGCCCTGGCGGCCCTGGCCGAGCCACCCGGCACACCGCAACCACTCAAGCCTTAGAGCAATATCCGAACAGGTTGAACCACAAAGGTTCAACCTGTTCGGATCAAAATTGCTCTACACATTAACGAGTTAGAGTGTCTATATCCGTTCACTTGGATCGCTGAAAGCGATTCCAAGTGAACGGATGACGCTCTAGACGAACCGGGGCCTTCCCGCCATGGCGAAGAAGGCCCCGGTTGTCGGCTATTGCTAAGGTGCGACTGGCGCAGGCGTGAGCCTGGCGTCAAACCCCCATTTCGGTGACGAATTTGGTGCGCAGGAAGGCTTCGAGACCCTCGATCCCGCCTTCAGAGCCGTAGCCGCTTTCGTTGACACCGCCGAAGGGTGTCTCGGGTGTCGAAATTCCGACGTGGTTGATCCCCACCAACCCTGCCTCGATACGATCCGAGACTTCGCGCGCCGTGCCTCCGTCCTTGGTAAAGGCATAGGACGCCAGCCCGAAGGGAAGGCGGTTGGCTTCGTCAATGACGTCGTCGACGTCGTCGAAACTGGCGATTGGCGCCAGCGGACCAAAGGGTTCCTCGCTCATGATCGCCATGTCCAGCGAGACGTTGGTCATGACAGTGGGCGCGAAGAACCAACCCTGATTGCCGAGGCGCTCGCCGCCACAGTGAATTTCGGCGCCCTTCTCGGCGGCGTCACTTACGAAACGCTGCATGACCTCGAGGCGACGCGGCGCGATCAGGGGACCCATTTTGTTGGCTTCGTCAGAACCGTCACCGACCTTGATACTCTTGGCCTTCGCAACGAAGGCGTCGACGAAATCGTCGTGCACCTTCTTTTGCACCAGAAATCGGGTCGGCGAGATGCAGACCTGGCCGGCGTTGCGGAATTTATGGGCAGCAGCGGCGGCCGCCGCTGCCTCGACATCGGCATCATCGAAAACGATGAAGGGAGCGTGCCCGCCCAGCTCCAGAGTACAGCGCTTCAGGGTGTCGGCGGCAAGCTTTTGCAGATGCGCGCCAACCGGAACACTGCCGGTGAATGAGAGTTTCTTGGGAAGGGGTGAGCCAAGCACGTGACGCGAGACATCATCGGGCACGCCGAAGACGACGTTGATCACGCCGTCAGGCATGCCGGCGTCCTGGAAGCAGCGGGCAATGGCGATGGCTGTGGCCGGCGTCTCTTCGCTCGGCTTGATGATGATCGAGCAGCCGGCCGCGAGCGCGCCGGCAACCTTGCGGATGACGTTGACGCCGGGGAAGTTCCAGGCGACGAAAGCCGCCACTGGGCCGACCGGCTCCTTGACCACCATCTGGCGGGCGCCGGGGAAGCGTGGCGGAACCAGGCGGCCATAGGCGCGCTTGCCTTCTTCGGCATACCAGCGCGTGACGCCCATGACGAAGTCCATCTCCATGCGCGATTCGGCGATTGTCTTGCCCATCTCCAGCGTGCAGTTGCGCGCCATCTCTTCGCGCCGCTCCTGCATCAGCGACGCCGCCTTTTCCAGCACCGCCTGGCGTTCGACGGCTGTCTTGCGGCGCCAGACCTCGAAGCCCTTGCGCGCACCTTCGAGGGCACGGTCAAGATCGGCCGGCGCCGCGAGGGGCAGTTCGCCGATGACTTCCTCGGTCGCCGGGTTGAACACCTGCTCGACACTACCGGACGTTCCGTTCGTCCAGCCGCCGTCGATCAGCATTTCCAGATTTTCATAAGCCATAAAGGCACTTCTCCTCAGAGATTTGGCGTAAAGAAGGGGACGGTCGTGAGAATCTTGTTCTCCTGGGATACCAAATACCCGGCTTCCGCGCTCTTTTCCAGATATGACTGCCAATCGGAATCCGCCTGCATGGCGGCGCGCTTCCGCTGCCGGTCGGCGGCGTCCTCATAGACCCAGACATGCACATAGGAATTCACATCGCCGGTCTCGGTCGCGCCATAGAGCAGCGGTTGACCGAGATGCCGGGTTTGCGGCGCCCAACCGTGTGCTTCGTAGAGCGCGATCTGTTTCTTGATCGTGCCGGGCCGGCAGGCATAGGTGCGATGGTCGAAGATCATGTTATTTGCTTCCTCAAGTTGGGGACGGGACTATTCCGGCAGGCGCGCCGCAATCCCCGTCAGGTCTTCGTAAAGCTTGATGACGGCCGTACAGCTTTCCTTGGAATGCCCCATGATCGACGCCAGGGCAAAGGTGTTGTGAACGGCGTCGGCCATGAACCCGGGCAGTCCGGCGGATTCGAGCCATTCAGCGTAGTAGCGGACATCCTTTTGCGCGTTGGCAAGGGACATCCGCTGCGTGAAGTCGCGGCGCAGGGTGGACTCGCCGTAAAGATCCATGCGGTCGGCATGCATCGGCGTCCGCGTCATCGGTGCCTCGCAATAGGAAACGCCAACATCGTCAAGCGCGCATTCTTATGACTGTTCATCCGGTCCTCCTCGGAACTCTGAAGTCTCACAATTTCAGCTTCCTCGGTTCGGGCCGAGTGGACAACCTATTGAAAGCCCACACCTAGACCTCGACCCATAGCGCCGAGGCCAAAGAGGCCAATCTTTGCATGTTCCTTGTCTGACATAACCTGCGCCTTCATCGTCAAGTCCCGTGTTCGTGGTTGGTCAATGTCGACAATGCCACTTGTCTGCCATTGGCCGCCAGCTATTGGCGGCGGACCGCCTGCGATCGTGTCTGGCCGTTTGCGGGGCGGCGTCATAGTATTGGCGCGCCTTTGACCCCGGCCCAAAGTGGGCCCTAGAGCAGATCCGGGTCACATGGAATCGCAAGCGGCGATCCATTGACCCGGTGAATCTGCTCTAACTATTTGATGTAGAGCGGACTGCGATGCAGCAAAGATCGATCAGCGACACCAAGAACTGGCTGCGCACGGCAAGAACCATTTCCGAAGCCCTGCCGTTCATGCGCCGCTACAGCGGCCGCACCTTCGTCATCAAATATGGCGGCCATGCCATGGGCGACCAGGAACTGGCCAAGCTTTTCGCCAGCGACATCGTGTTGATGAAGCAAATCGGCATCAATCCGGTGGTGGTGCATGGCGGTGGCCCACAGATCGGCGAGATGCTCCAACGCCTCGCCGTCAAGAGCGAGTTCATCGACGGCCTCAGGGTCACCGACGCGGCGACGGTCGAGATCGTTGAGATGGTGCTGTCGGGGACCATCAACAAACAGATCGTCAGCGCCATCAACGGCGCGGGTGGCACGGCCATCGGACTGTCCGGCAAGGATGGCAATCTGATTCAGGCGACCAAGCTGCGCCGTACCCAGCAAGACGAAAACTCCAACATCGAGAAAATCCTCGATCTCGGGTTCGTCGGCGAGCCGAAAGAGATCAATCCACAAATCCTGATCGCACTGGAACAATCCGGCATGATCCCGGTCATCGCCCCCATCGGCATCGGCCGCAATGGCGAAACCTACAACATCAACGCCGATACGGTCGCCGGCGCCATCGCCGGGGCGATCAACGCGGCGCGACTGTTGATGCTGACCGACGTCGCCGGCGTCAACGACAAGAAGGGTGAACTGATCGAGGAACTGACCACCGCCGAGGTGCGCGATCTACGCCGCGACGGCACTATCAGCGGCGGCATGATTCCGAAACTCGAAACCTGCGTCGCCGCAGTCGAAAGCGGAGTCGAAGCGGCCGTGGTGCTCGATGGCCGGGTCCCACATGCGCTGCTGCTGGAGATCTTCACCGATCATGGTATCGGCACAATGATCAAGACGGCCTGACAGGCCGGGGGATCAAGACGGCCTGACAGGCCGGGGGATCAAGACGGCCTGACAGGCCGGGG
>JAJFGM010000648.1 GCA_021776145.1 Kiloniellaceae bacterium
CATCAATGTCTCGGGCCACCGCATGGGCACGGCGGAGGTGGAATCAGCCCTGGTCGCCCACGACCATGTCGCGGAATCAGCGGTCGTCGGCTATCCACACGACATCAAGGGCCAGGGCATCTATGCCTACGTGACCCTGAACGCCGGGATCGAACCGAGCGACGAGCTGCGCAAGGAACTGGTCCAGCATGTGCGCAAGGAAATCGGACCGATTGCCAGCCCCGACCTGCTGCAGTGGGCGCCCGGCCTGCCCAAGACCCGTTCCGGCAAGATCATGCGGCGCATCCTGCGCAAGATCGCCGAGGACGACTACGGCGCACTCGGCGACACCTCGACCCTGGCCGACCCAAGCGTCGTCGACGACCTCATCGAGAACCGCATGAACCGAAGCTGAATGAAGCGAGGCTGACGGGCGGGCAACAGAGAACCATCGTGCGTAAAGGGCTGACGGCACCGCTCACCCCTTCGTCGGAGAAGAGCTTTTCGCAGCCGGCCGCCTTCAAAGCGTCGCGCTGTAAATCAAGATCCTGTTCGTCAGTTGAGACGCGCGCATAGCCGATTTTCATGACAGCGCCCCTTCCCAGTTTCGGCCGGCGTAAATGAACCGCAAGATCGTCACCCGATCGGCATCCACGGTGAAGGCAACCGTAATGCGCCTCTCAAAGCCAACGACGCGCAAGCCTTCACGTATGTCATCGCGCCGATGCCCACGCTCGGAAGCAGCGACAAAGCCCAGACAATAGGCTTCCAATCTGTCGATGTAGGCTATGGCCGTTTCCGGCCCGGCCGCTTCGGCAATCCAATCATAGAGCGCAAGCAGGTCCTCCATTGCTTCCGGCGAGAAGATGACGTTTCGTTCTTTCACCCATCCCCCTTTACCTTCGCGGCATGATGGGCACGAACCTTGGCAAAGACGGCATTGGCATCCATGCCCCTCGACGGATCGGCCTTCATGGCGTCGTAGACTGGTGCGACCTCTTCGCGCAGCCAGCTTTCCACCGCTGCATCGCGTTCCCTTAAGGCCCGCAGGCCTGCCCGCACCACTTCACTTGCCGAGGCGTAGTTGCCGGACTTCACCATCTCATCGAGATAGGCTGCGTGTTCCGCCGGCAGGCTGATGGTGCGTTTTTCAATGTTTGGCATGACGGTTCTCCTTTAGCTCTATCGTATCAAAAAGTATGAATAATTCATACCGTCTTGAGACTTGCCGCCATTTTTATGCTGGGATATTTGGAATATCCCTTTCTTCTGCATTCCAGATTGAATGATTTCAAAGGCTTAGAAAAGAATGGATGGTTGCTCAAAAAGGGGATCCTTTCAGGGCATGACCTGACCGGCAATCCGCACCGAGGATCCGCACCATATCAAGGCCCGGAAATCTCCGGCTTTGGCCCTTGGTGCATGTGTCGTATTTCGTGCACCAAGCCTCGGACGGGTCCAAGCGACGTCGAAGACCTGATCGACAACCGCATGAACCGGAGCTTACGGGCGGGCACAACCGCACAGCCGGAAACTCGGAGATGGGCGGGGCCACTCGTTACAGCGGTCCTTTCTTATCCGTCACTTCAGCGCTTCGGCAAGCCGCCGCGCCGCCGTTTCGATGGCTTCGACGCTGAAGGCGGCGTATCCGAGCAGCAGGCCGGCGACGTCCGGCCGGTTTTGGCAGTAGCCCGACAGCGGCGGCGCCGTGATGCCGGCGGCGGCGGCCCTGCGGCTCGCCTCGATGTCGTCCATGCGCGCCGCCAGTTGCGGCGCCAGTCTGGCGACAAGGTGCAGGCCGGCCTCGTCGGGCGCGACCTCGAGCAGGCCGTCGAAGTGGCGTGACGCGGCCGCCAGCAGCGCCGCCTGGCGGGCTCCGTAGAGCGTGCGCATGCGGCGGACGTGGGCGGAAAAGTGACCTTCCTCGATGAAGGCCGCAAGCGCCGGCTGGACGATCGCCGAGGGATGATCGTCGAGGGCGCGGCGCACCCGCTGCAGCGGCTCGGCGAGGTCCGGCGGTGCGACGAGATAACCGATGCGCAACGACGGGAACAGCACCTTGGAGAAGGAGCCGACATAAACGACACGGCGCGCCCGATTACCGGCCTCGAGGCCGGCCAGGGCCGACAGCGGCCGGCCGGAATAGCGGTACTCGCTGTCGAAGTCGTCCTCGAGGATCCAGCCGCCGCTGCCGCGCGCCCAGTCCAGAAGTTCGAGCCGGCGTTTCAGGCTCATCACCACGCCCAGCGGGTATTGGTGCGACGGCGTGACCACCGCCATGCGCGCTTTCGGCGCCGCCGCGAGTCCGGCCGCCAGGCTGAGGCCGTCGGCATCGACGGCGACGGGCCGCATGCGGGCGCCGGCGGCGATCAGCGGGCCGCGCAAGCCCTGATAGCCGGGATCCTCGCACCAAACCTCGTCGCCGGGGTCGAGCAGGCCGCGCGCCGCCAGGTCGAGCGCCTGCTGCGCCCCCGATGTAATGATCACTTGTTCGGCCCGGCAATCGAGGCCGCGCACCGCGCGCAGGTACTGCGCGATGGCGGCGCGCAGGGGCGGATGGCCGCCGGCGCGGCCGTGACGCAGCTGCGCAACCGCAGGGGCCCGCCAGCTGCGCGACAAGAGGCGCGACCAGACATCGAAAGGGAAGTCGGCGGTCTCTGGCAGCGACGGCAGGAAGGGCCGGGCTTCGTCGTAGCCAGAGCGCTTGAGGCCGGCCAAAGTCAGGCCCCGGCGCGACAAACCGGGCGCCGGTGCCGCATCGGTCCCGCTGGCGTCGTCCTCCGGCCCGCCCTTGCCGGCGACACCGAGCAGGGCTTCGGGCAGCACGCGCGATACGTAGGTTCCCGAACCGGTGTGACCCTCGAGGTAACCCTCCGCCAGCAAGTCCTCGAAGGCGGTCACCACGGTGTTGCGCGAACAGCCCAACTCCTGCGCCAGGCTGCGCGACGAGGGCAGGCGCGCGCCGGGCGGCAGACGGCCGGCAAGTATCACATCGCGGATCTGATCGTAAAGCTGGCGCTGCAGGGGCAGAGCCGCGGCACGGTCCAACGCCAAAGCCAGGAGCGGCGGCGCAAAGGCACGCTTGTTGCCGCGCCGCAAGGGCATGGCTTCGCGCGGGGCCGCGGGGCCGATCTTGCTCCCGTTCTTCATGCCTGCAACCTCGAAACAAAAGTGGTCCGGCGATCTTAGGGGAAGGTGCCTTCGTTTTACATCCATTTTGCCGGCATCTTCGACGCTGAACCTGTGCGGGCGTCGTGCCAGTGCGGCACGTCATCGATAAAACGATCGACGCCTCCAGCCGGGCCCTAGCCTATCTGGCGGATTTCGAGATCGGAAAAACGCACCGCCACGTCCGCGCCCGGCCGAAGCAAAGGTCTTGCCGGCCCGGTCGCCGGGTTATATGGGTGGCGCCTGCTCCCCTCTCACGACGCCGCCCGCGAACCATGAACGATCCGCACCCGACGGCGACCGCGCCGACGCAAAGCGCCTGGCTCGCGGCCATGCCGGCGCTTTTCGTTTTCCTGTGGAGCACCGGTTTCATTGGCGCCAAGTTCGGCCTGCCCTACGCCGAACCCATGACTTTCCTCGCCTTGCGTTTTGGCATCGTCAGCGCCCTGATGCTGGTCGTCGCCGTCATCTGGCGCGCACCCTGGCCGCGCCGGCTATTGGACTACGCGCATCTCGCCATTGTCGGCCTGCTTCTGCATGGTCTCTACCTAGGCGGGGTCTTCGCCTCGATCGGACTCGGCGTCGAAGCCGGGGTCTCGGCGCTCATCGTCTCCATCCAACCCTTGCTGGTCGCCGCCCTGGCGGCGCCGCTGCTGCGCGAAAGGGTAACGCCGCGTCAGTGGCTCGGCTTGGGCCTCGGTCTCGCCGGCGTTTTGCTGGTCGTCTGGCGCAAACTTGCACTTGGCATGGGTTCGCCAGCCGGCATGAGTCTCAGTTTGCTGGCGCTTCTCGGCATCACCCTGGCCACGCTGTATCAAAAGCGCTTTTGCGCCAACATGGATCTGCGCAGCGGCAGCGTCGTGCAATACGCCGCCGCAAGCCTCGGCACCGGGACCTTCGCCTTCGCCTTCGAGAGCCGCGAGATTGTCTGGAGCGGGGAATTCGTCTTCGCCCTGGTCTGGCTGGTGCTGGTGCTGTCGCTCGGCGCCGTCAGCCTGCTCATCCTGATGATCCGCAAGGGTGCGGTGGCGCGGGTCTCGAGCCTGTTTTTCCTGGTGCCGCCGTCGACCGCGCTGATCGCCTGGCCACTGTTCGGGGAGACCCTGGGACCGCTGGCCCTGGCCGGCATGCTGCTGGCCTGCATCGGGGTCGGCTTGGTCAATCGCTGAAGCGGGGCATCCGACTGCCGGGCCACCGTTCAGAAATCGCTGCAGATACCGTTGCGTTCCCAATCGCCGTAGCGCGTCGGCTCGGGGCCTTTTGGCCCGCCGACCTCCTTCGGCCAGGTCGTTGGATCGTCGGGCCGAGGTGGCTTCGCGGCGGCCGGCTGGGTGTCGGCCGGCCCGGTGGGAGCCGGCGGAGCCGGCGCCGGAGCAGGCTTGCCGATCACGTGCGCCTTGAAGGCGGGCGGGGCGGTGCTCTTATCTCTTTCTTCGGTCATAACCCTAGATATGGCACCGCCGCCACCCGTCGCCAAGAGGCCCGTCACCAAGAGGCCCGTCGCCAAGGGGCCCGTCGCCAAGAGGTTCGCGGCGCCACCATCTTGAAGCGGAAACCGCGACCGCCTACCTCATAATCCATGAACTACCTGAAAACAGCGGTGCTTCTGGCCGGCATGACCGGCGTTTTCCTGGCCGCCGGCTTCATGCTCGCCGGCGAGACCGGCATGCTCATCGCGTTGGCCCTGGCGCTGGGCATGAACTTTTTCGCCTACTGGTCCTCGGACAAGGTCGTGCTGCGCATGTACGGCGCCCGCCAGGTCGACGCCCGCAGCGCGCCACAGCTCTACGGCATGGTCGGACAGCTGGCCGAGAATGCCGGTCTGCCGATGCCCAAGGTCTACATCATCGACAACCCGCAACCCAACGCCTTCGCCACCGGCCGCAATCCTGAAAACGCCGCCGTGGCGGCGACCAGCGGGCTGCTGCAGCGCTTGAGCGAGCATGAGGTCGCGGGTGTCATGGCCCACGAGTTGGCGCACGTGAAGAACCGCGACACCTTGATCATGACCATCACCGCGACCCTGGCCGGCGCGCTTTCCATGCTCGCCAACTTCGCCCTCTTCTTCGGCGGCAATCGCAACAACCCCCTGGGGTTCATCGGTGTGCTACTGGTCGCCATCGTCGCGCCCCTGGCGGCGATGCTTGTGCAAATGGCGATCTCACGCGCCCGCGAATTCGAGGCCGATCGCATCGGCGCCGAGATCAGCGGCCGCCCCCTGTGGCTCGCTTCGGCGCTCGGCAAGATCGAACAGGCCGCCAAGGGCATCGACAATCATGTCGCCGAAGCCAATCCAGCCAGCGCCCACCTGTTCATCATCAATCCCCTGCACGCGCATCGCGTCGACAGCCTTTTTTCCACCCACCCTAGCACCCGCGAGCGGATCGAACGGCTGCGCCGCATGGCGTCCGGGCAGGCTGGCGGCAGCGACCCTTTGAGTTGAGTCCTTCGGGGTTGAGTGCGCGGCGCGAGGTGGGACCGCCCCGGCATGCCGACATCAAAGCGGTTTTCTTTGACCGCGCGAGGCTCTAAACCCCCGGCATGGCCGCCGCCCCACCCAATCCGCGCAGCGAAGCGCTCGCCCTGCTCGATCAGGTCCTGGAAAAGCGCCGGCCACTCGACGTTGCACTGGAGAACAACAGCAGCCTCGCCAACATGCCGGTCCGCGACCGCGCCTTCGCGCGGCTCCTGGTCATGACCCTGCTGCGCCGCCTTGGCCAGCTCGATGCCCTGATCGACCACTGCCTGGCGCGTCCGCTGAAAGACAAACAGATCGGCGTGCGCAATCTGCTGCGCCTCGGCGCCGCACAGCTCCTGTTTCTTGGCACACCGGCGCACGCCGCCGTCAGCACCACCATGCTGCTGGCCGAACATCCCCGTCTCGCTGGGCAGAAGGGGCTGATAAATGCCGTCTTGCGGCGCCTGTCGCGCGAGGGGCCAGCCTTCGCCGCCGCCCAGGATGCCGCCCGCCTCAACACCCCGGCCTGGCTGTGGGAGGCCTGGACAGAGGCCTACGGCGCGGAAACGACGCGCGCAATTGCCGAGGCCCACCAGCGCGAAGCGCCGCTGGACCTCAGCGTCAAACAGGATCCGCAGGTCTGGGCCGACAGGCTGCAGGCCAAACTGCTGCCCGGCGGCAGCCTGCGACTCAAGGGTGGCGAGGTGACCGGCCTGGCCGGCTTTGACGAGGGGGCCTGGTGGGTGCAGGACGCGGCGGCGGCCTGGCCGGCACGGCTTTTGGCGCCGCTCGGCGGGCTGGGGGTGCTTGACATCTGCGCCGCGCCCGGCGGCAAGACCGCGCAGCTGGCCGCCGCCGGCGCCGCGGTCACCGCCATAGACCGTTCGCCGACACGGCTAAGACGGCTGCAGCAAAATCTGGCGCGCCTCGGCCTGAACGCGACTTTGGTCGAGGCCGACGCAACGCAGTGGCGCCCGGCAATTCCAGCCGACGCCGTTCTTCTCGACGCACCTTGCAGTGCCACCGGCACGCTGCGGCGTCACCCCGACATCGCGCAGCTGAAATCGCCGCGCGACCTTGTCAAGCTGACGGATCTGCAGGCCCGGCTGCTGCGCAACGCACTGGCCTGTCTGCGACCCGGCGGCACCCTGGTCTATGCCGTCTGTTCGCTGCAGCCGGAGGAAGGCCCTGGGCAAATCGCAAAACTTTTGGCCGAAGACATGGCGCTGCGCCGCGCACCCCTTGCGGCGCGGGAAATCGGCGGACTCGAGGCCGCCGTCACGGCAGAGGGCGACCTGCGAACCCTGCCCTGTCACCTTGCCGACGAGGGTGGTCTCGACGGTTTCTATGCCTGCCGGCTGGTGCGAAACTGAGGGACCGGCGTTTCGCCGCGTGCCTTCTTGCGGGCGAGTCGCCTTGCTGTTACCTAGAATACCATGCAGCAGAAAACACGAATCGCACCGTCGATCCTAGCCGCGGATTTCGCCTGTCTGGGCGAAGAAGTTCGTGCCATCACGGCGGCCGGCGCCGACTACGTGCATGTCGATGTCATGGATGGCCACTTCGTGCCGAATATCACCATTGGACCGAACATCGTCGCCGCCCTGCGCGGCCACAGCAAGCTGGTCTTCGACGTCCACTTGATGATCTCGCCGGTGGACCCCTTCATTCCCGACTTCATCAAGGCCGGCGCCGACATCGTCACGCTGCACCCCGAGGCCGGGCCGCATATCCACCGCAGCCTGCAGCTGATCAAATCCCTCGGTGCCAAGGCCGGCATCGCGCTCAATCCCGCGACCCCGACCGACGTCATCAATCATGTCATGGAAGACCTCGATCTGATCCTGGTCATGTCGGTCAACCCCGGGTTCGGCGGCCAGGCTTTCATCCCCGCCGCCCTCGACAAGATCCGCGACCTTCGCGGCCGGATCGACGCCGGCGGCCGCCACATCGACCTGCAGGTCGACGGCGGCATCAATTTCGAAACGGCGCCACAGGCCGTGGCCGCCGGCGCCGATGTTCTGGTCGCCGGCACCGCGACCTTCACAGGCGGGCGCGAAGCCTATGCCAAGAACATCCAACGCCTGCGGGGCGGGTCATAGGCGTGCAACGCGGCAGGCTCACCTTTGCACCCGAAACCGGCGGCCAGCTTGCCGGCCCGTCAGCCCCCGCGAACGGGCGGGACGCAGCGCCCGGGATTGGCGTGCCTGGTGCCGCAATGCCTGGCGTGGATAGGTCTGGCGCGGGTATGTCTGGCGCGGGTATGTCTGGCACCGCTTCATTGCGGCGCAGTCCGACACGCGGCTTCAAAGCCACCCTCGGGCTGCCGCGCGAGCTTCTCCTCGGTCGACTGGCCTACAGCCTGA
>JAJFGM010000649.1 GCA_021776145.1 Kiloniellaceae bacterium
GCTGTTGACGATGGCCCTGATGATTGTGCCGAATCCCGGTTCCGACGGTGCGGCGCTGGCACAAACGCAAGGACGTGATGTGTCGCCGGAAATGCCGGTCGGCGGTAATGTGCCCGGCGGCCATCTCGGCACCAGCAGCGACGCGGAATTCTGGCGCGCCGTGCGTGGCGGCGTGCAAGGCAAGGTCTCGATTCCCGACAAAAAAGCCGGTCAACTCGTGCAATCCGGCGGCGACAACTGGCGGGCGGTGCGCAATGGCCCGCTGACTGTTTATGGCGCCTGGATCGTGCTTGGGAGTTTTGGCGTGATTGCGCTCTTTTTTGCGGTTCGCGGCCGCATTCGCATCGACTCCGGTTTGACGGGGGAGACCGTTCAGCGCTTCTCGTTCCTCGAACGGACGGTGCACTGGGTTACCGCGTCATCTTTTGTCGTCCTCGCTCTGACCGGCCTCAACAGTCTCTATGGCCGCCACATTCTGCTGCCGATTTTCGGCAAGGATTTTTTTGCCGCAATGGCCGCCGGCGGAAAATATCTGCATAACTATCTGGCCTTCGCCTTCATGGTTGGCGTCGTGATGATGTTCGTATTGTGGGTCAGGCATAACATCCCCAATTCCAGCGATCTGAAATGGCTGGCGGTTGGCGGCGGCCTATTCTCCAAAGGCCTGCACCCGCCGGCAAAGAAGTTCAATGCCGGGCAAAAACTGATCTTTTGGCTGGTGATTGCCGGCGGGGTATCGCTGTCCCTTTCCGGGATCGCACTGCTCTTTCCCTTCCAGTTCTCGTTCTTCGAGCCGACCTTTGCGGTCCTCAATCTTATCGGCTTGGACTTGCCGACCGAACTGACGCCGATGGCGGAAATGCAACTTTCTCAGATTTGGCACACCATCATTGCCCTGGTCCTGATTGGCGTCATCGTTGGCCACATCTACATCGGTTCGCTTGGCATGGAGGGCGCCTTCGATGCCATGGGGAGTGGTCAGGTCGACTGCAATTGGGCGCGCGAACATCACTCGGTGTGGATGGCCGAAGTGGAAAATGCCGCGGCCGCCAAATCCGGTACCACGGATCCCGCCGAATGAGCAGCTGGGGCCGAGCTGGTCACAGCTTGGCCACTTTTGCCGCCAATGCTCTCAATCCGGCAGCTGAACCGACGGGCAGTACCTCCACGCCTTGCTTCTCCGTCGAAACTCGGTCTTGGACACCCGTAACTACATTGGCATATTGCGTTTATCGGATACTTGGGCCAGCAATGCCGTGATGATGGACCACGGCGATTCGGAGTTTGGCGATTCGCGAGGTGGTGTCGTTGCGGTCTGGAGCGGTGGCGGCATGACTGGATGGGCAGTGCGCCTGTGCGCCGGTGGAGTATTTGTCGGAAGGTGGGGTGCGATGGGCTCTGTCGTTAATGGGTTGCGTTGGGGCATTGCGGCGCTGGCGATGCTGTGGTGCCTGAACGCCGCGGCCCAGGCCGACCTTGGTCCGCAGATCGCCCAACTCGGACCTGGCGGTGCGCCAGGTGTGTTGACGACGACTGTCTATGGTGAACTGCCTGCAGCCGTCTCCGTGAACGTTGAACCCTATGACGACAGCGAACTCAACTTGCAGATTAAGGCGGCGTTCGACGAGGAATTGGTCCGCCGAAATCAGGCGTCGGCGCCAGCGGGCGATTTCCAGTTCGGCTTTGATACCCAAATTCTGCAGGGAGAATTCGACGGTGCGGGGCCAAGCCTTGGGAGCTTCCGGGCGCGCTCCCTTACGGGCGTCGATTTTCAGTTGAACATCTGGTCTTCGACCAAGGACAGCGTGCTTGGCGGACGCCAGAAAGGTGCCGATTCGAAGAAGAAGATGAGCGTTTTCCACATTAACGCCGAACTGCGCGATGGCGCGACGGGTGAGGTGCTGTGGAGTGGTGATGCTTTTTGCGAAATGCTCGGTGGGGATACCTTGCGGATCGCGCGCTCAATGGTGCGGCCGCTTATTGCGAATTTGGGACGGACGGCTCGGGATGTGCCTTTTGACATCCAGTAAGCGTGGCTTTGGCTTGGCTAGATTGTGCCGCCGCGCCCTCGTGCCCCTCGTGGCCCTGGCGCTTGGTGGGTGGTCGGCGATTGCCGCGGCCGAACTCATTGGTCATGGTGGATTCGTCAAGGGCATTGCCGTTGCCCCAGACAGCCGGCGGGCGGTCACTGCAAGTTTCGACTACAAATTGATTCTCTGGGACCTGGAGAGTCAGACCGCGCGACAGATCTTCGATGCCCACGAGGGATCGGTCAACGCGGTTGCCTTCCTGCCGGACGGACAACGGTTCTTGTCGGTCAGCGACGACGCCTCCGTGCGATTGTGGGATATCGCCGCGGCGACCGACATTCATAGCTTCATCGGCCACAAGGGCAAGGTGGCGGCTGTCGCGGTATCGCCCGACGGGCGAATCGCGGCCTCCGCCGGGTGGGACCGGACCGCGCGTCTTTGGGATTTGCGCACGCGTAAACCGCTTGCTGTGCTGGAGGGGCATCGCAACAACGTCAACGCGGTCGCCTTCTCGACCGATGGGCGTTACCTTTTGACCGGCAGCTACGATGCCACCCTGAAGCTATGGGAATTACCTGAAGGTCGTTTGCTGAGGACGCTGAAAGGCCACGAGCTCGGCGTATCGTCGGTGGCCTTCCTGCCTAGCGGCGGGCGCGCTGTTTCGGCCTCGATCGACGGGACGGTCCGTCTTTGGGACCTGGATTCCGGCGAGGAATTGGCCGTTCTGCGTGGACACGAGGGACCGGTGATCGGTATCGCCGTCTCGCCAGATGGGCGCATAGCCGCGTCGGGCGGGATTGATGCGACCGTCAATCTGTGGAACCTCGACGAGCGACGATTCATTCAGGCTTTCTACGGCCACCGGGCGCCGATCTGGGGATTGGCCTTCAGTCCCGACCAGCAGTTGCTCCTATCTGCCGGCGCCGACGAGGTGGCGCGGATCTGGGACCTGCAAGCAGGCCGCGAAGTGCATTCGTTGAATGGCGCGGCGCGGAAAGCTGACGACAGAGAGGTCGATCTCGCCGGCCTCAGCCGCGAGGACCAAGAGGGCGCCAAGCTGTTCCGAAAGTGCGAGTCCTGCCATACGGTGACCACCGATAGCGGCAATAAGGCGGGGCCAACTCTTTATGCCTTGTTTGGCCGCCGCGCCGGCGCGGTCGAGGGTTACAACTATTCGTCCGCTTTGCAGGACAGCGATCTGATTTGGAACGAAGAGACTATCAACCTGCTGTTTGAGGAAGGCCCGGGTGAATATACGCCCGGCAGCAAGATGCCACTGCAGCGGATGCCTTCCGCCGAAGATCGGGCCACGTTGATTGCCTATTTGAAGCGAATTACGGCGCCGTGACGGACTGGGCGGCGACCGGTGCCACGAAGGCTTCCACAAAGTTCTGGCGTGGTGTGGCGATACGGCGTTAGACATAGGGATCAAGTA
>JAJFGM010000650.1 GCA_021776145.1 Kiloniellaceae bacterium
TCACCGGCGGTGAACAGGACTGCGACCTGGCGACCTGGCGCCGCATGGCGTCAATGCAGGTGCTCGACGTGATGCAACCGGATATCTGCTACCTCGGCGGTTTGAGCCGCACCCTGAGGGTTGCCGAATTGGCTGGCAAGGCCGGTTTGCCCTGCACGCCGCATTGCGCCAACTTGTCCCTGGTGACCGTCTTCACCTTGCATATGATGGGCGCCATCGAGTCGGCCGGACCCTATGTCGAGTTCTCCATCGAAGGTCTCGACTACTACCCCTGGCAAGACAAACTCTACGAGCCGGCGCTGGTCGCCCGGGACGGCAAGGTGCAGATCCCCGAAGGCCCGGGGTGGGGCGTCGAAATCAATCCGGACTGGCTGGAAGGGGCGGCCTATCAAAAGAGTGAACTGGACTGAATTTCCGGGAATGGCGGATTGACGATGGCGGCGGACTTCTTCACCTATGACTTCAAGGCAGAGCCCTATTGGTGGGATCGCACGCCGCGTTCGGGCTTGGGGGCGCCGCAACTGCCCAAGTCGGTCGACGTTGCGATCGTCGGGTCCGGCTACACCGGACTGTGCGCCGCCCTGCAAGTCGCGCGCGGCGGGCGCAGCACGGTCGTCTTCGATGCCGGCGATGCCGGCTGGGGGTGCAGCTCGCGCAACGGCGGACAGATCAGCACCAGCGTCAAGCCCGGCTACGAGACCCTGGCCCGTAGGCATGGCGCCGAGGCCGCCTTCGACATCGTCAGGGAAGGCCACAATGCCCTGGCCTGGATCGAAGCCTTCGTTGCCGACGAGGGGATCGAGTGCGATTTCAGAGTGCCCGGGCGCTTTCACGCCGCGCACACGCCCGAGGCTTACGAGAAACTCGCCAAGCAGATCGAAAACCAGCCCAAGGGGCTCGAGGTCCCGGCCCACGTCGTGCCGCGGGCCGAGCAGCACAGGGAGCTGGGGACCGATGCCTATTTCGGCGGGGTGGTTTTCGAAAAGCACGCCTCGCTCGATCCCGCCCGCTTCCACCAGGGAGTGTTGGAGCGCGCCCTTCAGGCCGGGGTTGAGGTCGTTCCCCATTGTCCGGTCGAGGCCATTGAGAAGACCGCGTCCGGGTTCACTGTCGTCAGCAAGAACGGCGATCTATTGGCCCGTGATGTCATTGTAGCGACAAATGGTTATAGCAGTAATCTAATACAGTGGTTGAGTCGTCGGGTGATCCCCATCGGTAGCTACATCATCGCCACCGAAGCCCTGCCGCCCGACCTGATGGACCGCCTGATGCCCAGTCACCGCATCGCCAGCGACAGCCGTCGCGTCGTTTACTACTACCGGCCGTCGCCGGATCATCGGCGCATACTGTTCGGCGGCCGGGTGACCACGGGCGAAACCGATCCGCTCAAAAGCGGCCGCCTGCTGCGCCGGGACCTGATTGGCATTTTTCCCGATCTGGCTGACGTCAAGGTGAGCCATTCCTGGATGGGCTTCGTCGCCTATACCTTCGATACCCTTGCCCACATCGGCCGGCACGACGGCCTCTATTACGCTATGGGCTACTGCGGCTCCGGCGTTTCCATGGCGTGCTATCTCGGCACCCGCGTCGGACAGCAGGTCCTGGGGCGCGCTGAAGGCCGGACAGGCCTCGACGGCGTGGCCTTCCAAACGCGACCGCTTTACTACGGCAAGCCCTGGTTCCTGCCCGCGGCCGTGGCTTACCAACGCTGGCGCGACGGGTTGGACTTTTAGTTCAAGCCGCAACTGGGTATTTTGTTGTAGCCGGACTTGGCAAGCTGAATGATTTTCTAGATTGTCGAGAATGGACCTTTCCTGAAATCCATTTTGTTTCTCACACTCAAGCGATGATCGGACAGAACCGGTCTCCGCGAAAACTGTCGGACCGGCTTAGCGGAAGCCGCCGAATTCGTCATCGAGACGGAAGAGTGGGGGAGCGCAGAATAAATTTCTATCAAGAGATTGACCGCCGTGACGCGGCCAAGGTGGCGACCAGAACAGCGGTCGGAATGGCGACTGCTGCGATGCTGCTGTGGAGTTGCGCTCAAACCTATGCGTAACAGGAGTACGCTGAACCGCGCCAGAGCCCCCACACCGAACGGTCACCCAATTTCCAGTTTGCCCCCAGGACCGAACGTGGGCGGCACCCCCGGCAAATATCTGTGTCTGACCCGGAGCGAGCATTTTGCACAGCGCATTTTATCGTCTTCAAGCAGACTTTGCCGACTACCCTCCGGAGCGAGACATATTAGGCTGGATTGCCAAGACTCAGTGGCTGTCGTTCTTCAACAGGCGGTCTATGAAGAGATATTTGGCCATGCCGTGGATGACTGTGGAGGCGAAGACGGTGTAGACAACGAGGGCCCAGAGTTGTTTCTCGTTGACAAACTCAATATGGCCGGCCGCGTAACCCATGTAGTAAATCGAACCGATCCCCCTAACCCCAAAGAAAGCGACGACCCAGCGTTCGTGGGTGTCAAGGTTGGATCGAATGAGCGACAGCCCGCCCGCCAAAGGCCGTATGACGAGAAGCAGACCGAACCCAATGACCGAGTGCCGCCAATCTAGCACGGGCCATAGCGCCGGCAGCGTACTGCCAAGTAGAACAAGCAGAATCGCT
>JAJFGM010000066.1 GCA_021776145.1 Kiloniellaceae bacterium
CGAGCTCGGCGGGCTGCGCGTTACATTGGTGCTTGCGCTTGAGACTTAAGCGGCATGGTGTCGTTCTTGATTAAACGCGATACCCGTGTTGCCGGCGCCGGATGTTGACCGCTGCCGCATTGGGGTTTAGCGGGAGAGGAACGATTTTTCGCCGCCGCACCGGCTGCGGCGCCGCGCCCGGCGCCATACGGCCTGTTCGAACGAAAGGTCTTCCCCGGCTGCGTAAGAATCAATCGCCGTCGGGTTCCAAGGGATCGCGGGTGATCCGCTCGTTCGCTTTGCTGGTCAGCAGGACCACGGCCACCGCCAGCGCCGAGATCGCCAGCAGGATCACCGTGAAAAGGTTGAACCAGATCACGTGCAGGCGTTCATAACCAACGACCCAGCCGATGGCAATCATCAGGACGATCAGTCCCCAGTGCAGCGGTTTGCCAAGGAAGATTCGGCCCATCACGCCCTCCTGCCCAGCGCCAGACCGCCCGTCGCCGAGATGCGGGGCACCAGGATCGTGCTGGAGGCGAGCGCGCCGGCCAGTACCAGCAGATAACCCGGAATGCCCAGGAAGTCGTGATTGGGCGGGAACAGTAGCAGGATGGCGCCACCCAACAGAACCAACCGCTGTGCCCCCGCCATGCGGCCCCGGTACCAGCCTTCGATCGCCATCGACAGCACCCAGAGACCGGCCAGTGCCAGCACCGCCGAGACTGCCGTGAACCAGGCCGGCCCGACGAATAGCAGCGCCGGGTTATAGACGAAAATAAGCGGCGCCAGGTACTTGGCGATTCCGACCCGTGTCGCCTCGAAAGCGGTGGCCATTGGCGGCGTCTTGGCGATCGCCGCCGCGGCGAAGGCAGCCAGCGCCACCGGCGGCGTGATGGTCGAGACGACGCCGAAATAAAAGGCGAACATATGCGCCGCGATCGGCTCGACACCGATCTTGACCACAGCCGGAACGATGAGCGCCGCCACCGTGATATAGACCGCCGTCGTGGTGATCCCCATGCCGAGGATGATCGCGGCGACACCGGTCAGCATCAGCAGGACAAACAGGTTGCCGTCGGCGATCTCGATCACCGACTGGGTGAATTTCAGCCCCAGCCCGGAGACGAAGACCGAGCCGATGATCAGACCGGCGCAGGCGCAGGCAATGGCGACCGGTACGGTCGCCCGCACCCCCGCCTCCAGCGCCGCCAGCATGTCGACCGGGCTCATCCGTGTCGCTGGGTTGACGAAACTGAGGGCCACGAGCGATGCGAGCCCGAAGAAGGCCGACTTCATCGGCGTGAAGCCGTAGAGCAGGAAACCGATCAGGACAGCGAGCGCGATCAGCAGGTGCCAGCCGCGACGCAGAACCGCACCTGTCTGGGGCAGCCGCTCCTTGGGTATCGCGCCGATGCCGTGCTTCTCGGCTTCGAGGTGAACCATGAAGTAGATCGTGGCGAAGTAGAGCAGCGCCGGGATGATCGCGGCGACGATGATGTTGACATAAGAGGTGGCGAGGAATTCGGCCATGATGAAGGCCGCCGCGCCCATGATCGGCGGCGTGATCTGGCCGCCGGAGGAGGCGCAGGCCTCGACCGCGGCGGCAAACTTTGGGCGGTAACCGACCCGCTTCATCAGCGGGATGGTGAAGGATCCGGTGGTTACCACATTGGCCACGGCCGAGCCCGAGACGGTTCCCATGAAGCCGCTGGCGACCGCCGCCGCCTTCGCCGGCCCACCGATGCGGTGGCCGGTCAGCGAGACCGCGAGGTCGATGAAGAACCGCCCGGCACCGGAGCGGATCAGCACCGCGCCGAAGATGATGAACAGGATGATGTAGGTGGCGCAGACATAAAGGGGGATGCCGAAGATACCGTCCGAACTCATGAACAGCGTGTCGATGAACTTCCCGAACCGCACCGGTGGGCCGTAGAAGAAGCCAAAGAAGTAGTTGGCATAGAGCGCGTGCAGGATGAAGAAGCCGGTTATGATGACCATCGCCCAACCGACCGCGCGCCGCGTCGCCTCCAACACGATGAAGATCAGAATGCCGCCGACGATCAGGTCCGGTGTCTCTTTCTCGCCATAGCGCATGTGGAAGGCGTCGATGTCCCATACCGTCCAAAGCTGGACGAACAGCACCAGCGCGACCAGTACGAGATCGACACTGAATCCCAATGCCCTCAGCCTATTGCGACTGTCGCCTGGCATCAGCACGGGTTCGCGCATCGAAGTGCGGAACAAGGGGTGCATCAGGACGGCCAGCACCAGCATTACCGTCAAATGAACGGAACGAAACGAGCGCCCCTCCGGCGTGCCAAAGACCGCCGCGAGCAGATGGAACAGCGCCAGGCCGATGCTGATGGTGGCGCAGGCGAACAACAGGGCATTCGCCCAGTTCAATCGCCGGTCGAGCAGAATGTGCTCCAGGAAGCCGAGCTCCGGCTTCTCATGGTAGGTGATTTGGCCAGTCTCGGGGCCAGTCTGGGCGGACTCGCTGATGTCGCTCATGGGCTGACCGTCTCGTTTTGAGAACGGCGGACCGGAGCGCCCCGTCGTGGGGCGCTCCGTAGGGTGCCGGAAGTGGGTGTCAGCCGCCGACGCCCAACTCGTCGTAGCAACGCTTGGCGCCCGGATGCAGCGGGATCGCGGCGCCGTCGAGCGCGTTCTCCAGCTTGACGCTGTTCCAGACTTCTTTTACCTCGGCGAAGGCGGCGTGATTGGCCCAGAACACCTTGCACATGTTGTAGACCAGGTCGTCGGACAGATCGGCGCTGACCACCATATTGGTGACGATACCCAACGTGCGGGTGTCTTCCTTGACGCTCTCATAGACGCCGGCCGGCATCATGCCGGGAATGTAGCCGGGGTTTGCGTCGATGATCTCCTGCAGCTTGTCCTCGGGCAGACCGATGAAACGGATGCCGGGGCTATGCTGGAGCTCGATGAACGAGGCCTGGGGCATCGAGGTGGCGGCCATGAACACGTCGATATGGCCGTCCTTCATCAGAGCCACCGACTCGGTGTAGCTGACGTGGTGCACCGTGCCGCCATTGGCGCGGACGTCTTCGAAGCCGAAACCATAGGCCTTGACGATCGACTCGGCGAAGGCGGTGCCGGTCCACTGCGCCTTGCCCGGGCTGATGTTCTTGTCCTTCATGTCCTCGAAGCTTTGGATCGGCGAATCGACCGGGACCGCGACTTGGAACATTGCCGGATAGAGGGTAGCGAAATGACGGATATTGTCGTGCGCCTCGGTGAACTTTCCCTTCCCCACATAGCCGTTGTAGGAGGTATGCGCGTAGGACCAGCCGATTTCGGCGTCGCCGCCTTGGAC
>JAJFGM010000651.1 GCA_021776145.1 Kiloniellaceae bacterium
CGGCGTCGAGGCCAGCCGCACGCTCAAGACGATGATCTACGAGGCAACCTTCGAGGACCGCGTCGAGCCTATCGCTGTGTTGATTCGGGGCGACAAGGAGGTCAACGAAATCAAACTCCTCAATCACCTGAACTGCCTCAAACTGGCCCTCGCCGCGCCCGAAACGGTAAAGCAGGCAGCCGGCACCGAAGCCGGTTATGTCGGGCCGACGATGCTGTCCGAAGGCCTGCGCGTCGTCGCGGACGAGAGTGTGCGATCACTGCAGAATTTCGTCGCCGGCTGCGGCGAAAAAGGCAAACACGCCGTCGGCGTCAATCACAGCCGCGATTTCCCAACGCCAGAGTTCGTCGATATCCGCCAGGCCATGGCCGGCGAGATCGGCCCCACCGGCAAGCCGCTGGAGTCCTACAAGGGCATCGAGGTCGGACACATCTTCAAGCTTGGCGACAAATACTCGAAAGCCGCCAACGTCGGCGTCACCGACAGCGACGGCAAGTTTCGTCATTTCCAGATGGGCTGCTACGGCATCGGCACTTCGCGTATCGCCGCCGCCATCATCGAACAGAGCCACGATGACAAGGGCATCATCTGGCCCCTGGCGGTCGCCCCCTACCCCCTCCACCTGGTGCCGATGAAGTACCAGGACGACGCGGTGCGCAAGATCGTCGACGAGGTCTGCGACGCGCTCGACGCACGCGGAATCGACTATCTGCTCGACGACCGCCAGGCGTCGGGCGGGGTCAAGTTCGGCGACGCCGACGCCATCGGCATTCCCTACCGCATAACCTTCGGCCGCGACCTCGCCGAGGGTTATGTCGAACTCAAGGAACGCCGCAGCGGCGAAACGCAAAAGCTTGCGCTCGATGGGCTGGTCGAGCATCTGGCGGGCTTGATCAACCGGTAACGCCTTCCCGACTTGCGCAGCGAGCGTCCAGGCGTCATGGGATCGCCCGAAATACCCGCATTACGGGTTTTTATATATTGTATTGCGCCTCCTGGGTTCTACCCTCGTTAGGGTACTTCCCCGTTTCCAGACATTGTGCATAATACTTTCCTGTCGAAGACCCCGACCGCGACAGTCTTGCAAAACAATAACAATCTGGGGGAGGCGGGTATGGCGGCGCAGGTGGGGGAAGTGTCGCTTGGCGATCGCGGCCCAGGGCACGAACGAGACACAGCGGCCGTCGAGGCCGCTGGCGTCACCAAAATCTTCGACAGCGCCGGCGACCGGGTCGTCGCCCTGGACGATGTCTCGGTTAGCATCAACGAGAACGAGTTCTTTACCCTGCTCGGCCCTTCGGGATGCGGCAAGACCACCTTGCTGCGGCTGATCGCCGGCTTCGAACATCCGAGCAAGGGGGAAATCCTGCTTGGCGGAAGTCCGATCAGCCACCTGCCCCCCTACCGACGGCCGGTCAACACGGTTTTTCAGAACTACGCGCTCTTCCCGCATATGACCGTCGCGGAAAATATCGGCTTCGGGCTCGAGATGCTGGGCAAGACGAAGGCGGAAGCCAAGGACACCGCACGCGCCATGCTTGCCTTGGTGCGCATGGAAGAGCTGGCCGAGCGCCGCACCTCGCAGCTATCCGGCGGCCAGCAGCAACGCGTGGCGCTTGCTCGCGGGCTGGCGCCGCATCCACGTGTCCTGCTGCTCGACGAGCCGCTTTCGGCCCTCGATCTGAAACTGCGCAAGGAAATGCAGATCGAACTGAAGCGGTTGCAAAACGAAACCGGCATTACCTTCGTCTTCGTAACGCATGATCAGGAAGAAGCCCTGACCATGTCGGACCGCGTCGCCGTGATGGACCAGGGCAAGATCCTGCAGATCGGCGGCCCGCGGGAGGTCTACGATCACCCCGCCGACCATTTTGTCGCGCACTTCATCGGCGAGACCAACTTCCTCGAAGCCGAGCTGCTCGAGCTCCAAGGCAGCCGAGCGACAGTGCGTCTGCACAGTGGCGCCGTGGTCGAAGCCTCGGCGCCAGCCGGGAATCTGGCACCGGGCAAAGTCAATCTCGTGCTGCGGCCCGAGCACGCGACGCTGACCACCGAGACCGGCGGCGCGGCCCCGCTTGGCGGGCGGATCGAGAATGTCGTCTATTTCGGGACGGACACGCACTTTCACTTGACCCTTGATAATGGCCGGCGTTTCATCGTGCGGCAGCAGAACCTGCGCGATGCCAGCAATGAATTCAGCGTCAACCAGGACGTCGGAATCCTGATCAAGGGCAACGCTTTTCAAGTGCTTCTGGATTAACGCCATGGCAGCGGAACTGGCCGGCGCCGGCCACAGGCAAACGACGAATGAAGCCGGCTTGACGTTGGGCGCGGCCGAACGGGAAAAACGCGCCCAGCGCGGCCGCTGGCTGCTTTCGCTACCGGCGCTGGTCATCATCGGCTTTGCCGCCGCCGGCCCGATGTTGATCGTACTTGTCTACTCCTTCCTGACGCCGGGCGACTATACGGGCATCAAGTGGATCTTCAGCACCGAGGCTTGGGTCGGTGTCGTCCTGCAGCGGGATATCTTCGACGACACGGTATCCATCGCCGATGCTCACCTCATCATCTTTTGGCGCTCGCTGAAACTCTCCTTCACGACCACGGTGCTGTGCCTCGCCGTCGGATTTCCAACTGCCTATTTCATCGCCACCCGACCGCCGAAATCGCGCAATCTGTGGCTGTTTCTGATTACCATTCCCTTCTGGACGAACCTCTTGATCCGCACCTTCGCGATTATGGAAATCGTCCGCAACGAGGGCGTCATCAACGTCGTGCTGGTCGCGTTCGGCATCATCGACAAACCGATTCAAATTCTCTTCACCGATACGGCCATCACGCTGGGTCTGGTTTACGTTTATCTTCCGCTGATGGTGCTGCCGATCTATGCCAGCATCGAAAAGCTCGACTTTCGACTCGTCGAAGCCGGCTACGATCTCTACGCCAACCGCCTGCGGGTGCTGTGGCGGATTATCCTGCCTTTGGTCAAACCCGGCATCGTCGCGGGTTCCATCCTGGTCTTCATTCCCTCGATCGGGGCCTATGTCACACCGCGCCTGCTCGGCGGCGGCCGAAACATGATGCTCGGCAACCTCATCGAGTTCCAATTCGGCCAGGGACGCAACTGGCCGCTCGGCGCGGCCTTATCCCTGGCCTTGCTCGTCATGGTAATGGTGGCGCTGTTGGTCTATGTGCGCTTCACCGCGGGCAGGAGCCAGCGACATGGCTGAAGCGACCACCGCCATCGGCCGGCCCTTCTCGGTGCGCCGGCAGCCGGGCTTTACGACGATCGCAATGCTCTGTTTCATCATGCTCTACGCGCCGATGCTGACGCTCGTGGTCTATTCCTTCAACGCCGGGGAATCGATCACCGTGTGGCAGGGCTTTTCCTGGGTCTGGTATGACACCGCCATCAACAACCGCGAAATCCAGCAGGCGACGGTGCGATCGCTGCAGATCGCCTTTGTCGCCACCGCTTTTGCCACGACGGCCGCCACCATGGCGGCCTTGGCCACCACCCGAACAACCAACTTCGGCGGTCAGACCTTCGTTTACACTCTTGTCAACATGCCCTTGATGGTGCCCGAAATCGTCACCGGTATCGCGCTTTTGATTTTTTTCGCCATGATCAAGATCTCAACCGGCTACACGGGCATGGGATATCTTTTCGCCGCCCACACAGCCTTTTGCATCCCCTTTGCCTATTTGCCGATCCGCGCTCGCCTGGAAGATATGGACCTGACGCTGGAGAACGCCGCCGCCGACCTTTATGCGACACCTTGGATGACCTTTCGCCGCATAACCTTGCCCTTGCTGTGGCCCGGTATCCTCGCCGGGGCGATGCTGGCATTTGTGATATCCCTCGATGACGTGGTGATCACCCTGTTGGTCGCAGGTCCTGGCCAGGACACCCTGCCACTTTACATGATCGGGCAACTGCGGCGCATCGTGACGCCGGAAATGAATGCGGTCTCCTCGCTGTTCCTGCTGGTCTCCGCGCTGTTGGTCACTGTATTTTTCTTTCTCAACCGTCGAAAAAATTAACAACAACCACGATTCAACCAGGGAGAAGACTATGAAACGCAAACTTTTCACTACGGCTCTCGGCGTCGCTATGATGTTCGGGATCAACTCCGCCAGCGCCGAGGGCGAGCTTCATTTTTACAACTGGGGCAACTACACCAACCCGAAGCTGATTGAAAAGTTCGAAAAAGCCCACAACGTCACGGTCACCTTGACCGACTACGACTCGAACGATACGGCGCTCGCCAA
>JAJFGM010000652.1 GCA_021776145.1 Kiloniellaceae bacterium
CACAAGAGCAGCGGATAGGCACCCCTGGTGAAAGGCTGCCAACGCCGCAGAACCACGAACGGCAGGCCGACGGCATTAGCCCGCGCTGCCAGCACCAAGAAAATGGTGACCATCGCCAGCCCGACCTGGCCGGGATCGAAGGTCACGACGATGACCTCCAAGCCGATCAACAGGAAAAGCACCGAGTTCAGCAGTTCATCGACCAGCGACCAGAAGTTCGTCAAGTGGGCGCGGCTGCTGTCGCTGAGGGCGTAACGGGCACCATGATTACCGATCAGGAGTCCAGCCACGGCCATTGCCACCGGCCCGCTGACGTGGATCGCCTGGGCCAGGGCGTAACCGCCCATGACCAGGGCCAGGGTGATCAGGACCTCTAGATTGTATTCGTCGATGCGCTTCATGGCCTGATAGGCGATCCAGCCGAGAACAAACCCTAGAAGCGCGCCGCCGACCGCTTCGAGGAGAAAGAGTTCGACGGCATGTGAAAGAGAAAACCCGCCACCGCTGGCCGCCGCCAGGACAATGGTGAAAACCACCACCCCGACGCCGTCATTGAAGAGGCTTTCGCCGGCGACCTTGGCCTCGAGCGTTGCCGGCACCTTGGCCGACTTGAGGATGCCAAGGACCGCCACCGGATCGGTTGGCGAGATCAGGGCACCGAAGACCAGGCACCAGGCAAAGGTCAAATCGAACCCGAAAAACCCGGCGGTCAGCTTGAAGCCGGCCGCAATAACCAGCGTCGAGATCACCACACCGACGGTTGCCATAACCGATATGGCCCATTTTTTCTTCAGCATGTCGCCGAGATCGACATGCAGGGCGCCGGCGAACAGCAGGAACGAGAGCATGCCTTCCATCAGGGCCTGATGGAAATCGATGCCGGCGAGAAAACCACGCACCGCCACGCCGAGCCCGAAAGCCGGGAAGAGCGTGTCCAGCGCGACGACACCGAGCGAAGCCAACGCCCCCATGACCGTCAGGCCGATGGTGTGCGGCAAGTGCCCTCTCCAATGATTGGCATAGCCCAGACCGGCGGCGAGAACGACCAGGATGGCTGCGACGTCAAAGGAATCCAAAGCACATCCCGCAGATTACCTGCCACTAGTCGGCGCCGTCAGGGGGCAGATGGAGATCCCGCCAAGGCCGCTTTGGTGAGAACGGAAAGCGAGTCTTTTTGTCGGCCCATTTCGTCGAAATTGCAAGGCTCCAGCCAGCTCTCGAAGGCCGCCTTGACGGCCGGCCAATCGCGATCGATCAGGCCGTACCAGGCGGTGTCGCGGTTGCGCGCCTTGTAGACCGTCGCTTGCCGGAAGATGCCTTCGTAGGTGAAACCGAGACGTTCGGCGGCGCTGCGCGAGCCAGCGTTGAGGGCGTCGCATTTCCATTCGTAGCGGCGGTAGCCCATTTCGTCGAAAACCCGCCGCATCAGCAGGAACATCGCCTCGGTCGCAGCGACGCTACGTTGCAGGGCCGGCGCGTAGTTGATGTGGCCGACCTCAATGACGCCGACGGCCGGCTCGATACGCAGATAGCTGGCCACGCCGACGGCCTTGCCACTTTGTTTGTCGATGACGGCGTGAAACAGCGGATCCTCGCCAAGGCAGGCGCTCGCCATCCAGTCGCGGTAGGCCGCGAGCGAATCAAAGGGGCCATAGGGAAGGTAGCTCCAGATGCTGCCAGCGCGATCCTCCCGGTTGGCGGCATGCAAATCGGCGGCGTGGCGCTCGGGATCGATCACCTCGACGCGGCAAGCGCGCCCTTCCATGGGGCTGCGCGGCGGTCGTGCGCGCGGCTGCCAATCCGGCAACGGAAATCCAATGGGTAGTCCCAGTTCGTTGCGGTGCTCGCTCATGAGATATTTGCACTCCAATATGATCAGTCGCCATCTACCGCGGCGGCGATGGGCGCAAAGGGCCAGTTTCGGCATCTCCGCCGCACCAATTTGCCTTTCCAACGGCGAAAAAATCCCAACGCGACAGGGATGGTTCAGTCACAGGCTTCGCTGATAGTCTACGGTGATCTCTTTGACGGGGGGACGAAGTGTCCGACGCAAGCACAGACCGGCGCGACCACAATGCCCTGCCTGAAGTCGTGCCGGGCTTGCCCGCGCGGTGGTATCACGACGCGGGCCACTACGAGCGCGAACTCCGGGCGCTGTGGCAGAGAAACTGGATCTACATCTGCCACGAGGCGGCCTTGGCCCAGCCCCTTGACTATCGCACCGTGGAGATCGGTGATCAGAACATCCTGGTGCTGCGCGATGCCGAGGGCGAACTGCGCGCCTTTCACAATGCCTGCCGACATCGTGGCTCGCTGCTTTGCAAGCAGGCGCAGGGCCGCCTGGGGTCGAAGGCCCTGGTCTGCCCCTATCACCAGTGGTCCTACGCCGCCAGCGACGGACGTCTGCTGCGCACGACCTCCTTCACCGCGCCGAAGGGCTTCGACAAGGCCGACTATCCGCTGTTCCGGGTTGCCGTCGCCGCGTGGCGTGGCTGTGTTTTCGTCCACCTCGATGCCACCGCCGAGTTGGACCCGACAAGCCTGTTCCAACGCCCGCCCGACAACTTCGTCAACTTCCCCTTGGAAGACCTGCGTGTCGGCTTCACCTGGACAACGGACATCGCCTGCAACTGGAAAGCCTTCTGGGAGAACTTCAACGAGTGCCTGCACTGCCCGAATGTGCATCCAGAACTGACCAAATTGGTGCCGCTGTATTCGCGCCGCATCGTCAATCCCCTGGACGTCCCGGACTGGCGCGACCACGTTGGCGACAACGATCCGAAGTATCGCGGCGGTCTCGCCGCCGGTCGCGAGACCTGGTCGAGCGACGGCAGCGCCCAGGGCCGGTTCATCGAAAGTCTGACGGCTGAGGACCTGGAACGCGGCCACACCTACGCCTCGGCTTGGCCGAGCGTCTTCCTCGGCGGCTACCCCGACCACGTCCGCATCGTTCGCCTGCTGCCGAAGGGCCCCGAACAGATCGAGTTGACCGCCGAATGGCTGTTCCCGGCGGCGACCCTGGAGGCACCCGACTACGACTTAGGCAAGGTCGTCGACTTCGGTAAGCTGGTCATGCAGCAGGACGCCGAGGCCTGTGAACTCAACCAGCGTGGCCTGCACGCCGCTCCACTGGATGCGGGCGTGCTCATGCCCGAGGAGTACCTCTTGAAGCGCTTTCAAGATTGGGTCCGCACCGCCGTCGTCTGATTCAGCGCCAGGCGAAGGGCGGCTGGTCGTAGCAGTCGACACGGGTCGAGGCGCCGCGGCCGGCGACCTCGCGGAATTGATAGAGCAGGGCCGCTGTCGGCGCGAAGATGCGGTGCTGCAGGCTTGGCAGAATCGCCGAAAGCACTTGCGTCTCGCCGTCCTCGGAGGGCGTCAGCAGGGGGATTTCGGGATTGTCGAGTTCGCGCAGGGGGATGTGAAAGACCTCCGCCACCTCGTCCGGGGCGGGTCGCAGTGCGGCACCCTCACCCGCCCACATGACCACCGGCGTAATGCAAAAGCCCGAGCGCGTCGGATAGTCGTCGAGCCGTCCGAGCACATCTTGCGGCTTGAGTTCGAGTCCGAGTTCCTCGTGCAGTTCGCGCAACGCCCCCTGTTGCGGCGTCTCGCCGGCATCGAGACGCCCACCAGGCAGGGCGAATTGGCCGCTGTGGCGGTTGAGGTGGCGTGGCCGCAGGGTCAGCAGGACGCAGGCATCGTCTGCGCCGGGATTGCGCACGACGACCAGCGCCACCGCGGCATGGCGCAAATCGCTGTCTTGTACTTCACGATGCTCGAAGCGGCGCAGATTGTCGGTGATCTCTTGGCGCAAGCCGTCGCCAAAAACGAAAGACATCGGCCGGCTCAGATCACAACTGGCCGGGCCTTGGCCACGCTGTCCAGGGTCATCAGCGTTTCGACAATGCCCGGTAGATCCTTGAAGTGGATCATGTTGGGACCGTCGGAGGGCGCGCTGTCGGGGTCCTGGTGGGTTTCCATGAAGACGCCGGCGACTCCGACAGCGACCGCGGCCCGCGCCAGCACGGGGCCGAATTCGCGCTGGCCGCCAGAGCTGCCGCCCTGGCCGCCGGGTTGTTGCGTCGAATGGGTAGCGTCGAAGATGACGGGACAGCCGATCTGACTGGCCATGATCGGCAGGCCGCGCATATCCGACACCAGGGTGTTGTAACCAAAGGACGTGCCACGTTCGCAGACCATGACATTGGGATTGCCACTGTCGAGGACCTTGGCGGCGACGTTCTTCATGTCCCAGGGTGCCAGGAACTGGCCCTTCTTGACGTTGATGGCCTTGCCGGTCTTGGCGGCGGCGACCAAGAGGTCGGTCTGGCGGCAAAGGAAGGCCGGGATCTGCAGCACATCGACGAATTCGGCAGCCGGGGCGCACTGCTCGGCGGTATGGACGTCGGTCAAAACCGGGCAACCATAGGTCTCGCGGACTTCGGCAAGGATCGGCAGGGCCGCCTCGACTCCAAGGCCGCGGCCTGCGTCAAGGCTGGTGCGGTTGGCCTTGTCGAACGACGACTTGTAGATCAGGCCAAGCCCCAGATTGCCGGCCATTTCGCTCAAGGCGTGGCTCATTTCCAGCGCGTGGGCGCGACTTTCCAAGGCGCAGGGGCCGGCAATGAGAACGAACGGCAGGTCGTTGCCGAACGTCACCGGGCCTACCTTGACGTGCCTGGGTTCGGGTCGATCGTTCATAAACTCTGTCTTTCAGGGATGTTTAGACCAGCCGTGATTGTTCGACGGCGGCGGCAATGAAAGCGGTAAACAACGGGTGCGGCTCGAAGGGCCTGGATTTCAGTTCCGGATGGTATTGCACGCCGATGAACCAAGGATGGTCGCGCAGCTCGACGATTTCCGGCAGTTCGCCATCGGGCGACAGGCCGGAGAAGACCATTCCGGCTTTCTCCAATACCTCGCGGTAGTTGATGTTGACTTCGTAGCGGTGCCGATGGCGCTCGCTGATATCCGTCGCGCCGTAACAGGCGGCGACCTTGCTGCCGGCCTGCAGCACCGCGTCATAGGCGCCGAGCCGCATGGTGCCGCCGAGTTCGCCGTTCAGGTTGCGGCGCTCGACCGCGTTGCCACGCGTCCATTCCGTCATCAGGCCGACCACCGAATCCTCGGCCGGTCCAAATTCGGTCGAGCCGGCACCCGCGATCCCGGCGAGGTGGCGCGCCGCCTCGATGACCGCCATCTGCATGCCAAAGCAGATACCGAAGTAGGGCACGTTGCGCTCGCGGGCGAAATGCGCCGCGGCAATCTTGCCTTCCGCACCGCGCTCGCCAAACCCGCCGGGCACGAGGATGCCGTGCACGCCCTCCAGTTCCTGGGTCGCCCCGTCGGATTCGAAAATCTCGGAATCCAGCCACGAGACTTCCACCCGGACGTTGTTGGCGATG